>NZ_DATGNO010000034.1:0-27974 GCF_035306705.1 Xanthomarina sp. | reverse complement strand
GTAACTTTGTCAACTAAATAAAATCACCCCTATTTTATATGAAAACATCCATCCTTAGTCTAGCCATTGTAGGCTTTTTATTAATTGGTTGCAAAAAAGAACAAGATCCCTTTCAAATTGGGAAGCAGCATGTTGGTTTATTAACAGATTCCACACAAGTAAAAGATCTAAAAACTGTTTTTGTAAACGATTCGGTTGTAGAAAGACTTCTTGATAACGAATTCACTTTTAACAGAACCGATATTGATATTTTTGATAAAGCAGGTAACAAATTACTGACCTTAACTCCAAAAAAAGTCCAAGATCCTACATCAACTATTGGAACCATAAAAGTGTTGGATGCGCGATACAAAACAGATAAAGGTGTTTCTATCCTAAGTACGTTTGGAGATATCGAAAAAAATCATAAAATTTCAAGTATCCAAAACACGCTAAAAAACGTCGTGGTTTTTGTAAACGACAACAATACATTTTTTACCATTTCAAAAACCGAATTACCACCAGAACTTCAATTTGACACAAGCGCAAAAATTGACGCAGTATATATTCCTCAAAAAGCCAAAATTAAATATTTCATGATCGGTTGGTAAAACCTTATGAAATCGAAACTGAAGTTGAAGTTGAAGTAAAAAGATATGCGAAAAGATAAAAAATATATCATACAAAATGCTCCATTTATAGTTCCAACAACTGATGGGAAAATAATTAAAGAACATTTTGGAAATGCCAGTCAAGGAGATTCCAAACTAAGCATTGCACACATGTTGGCACCTGGCGGTTGGAGCGAACCATTTCAAACTCCAGAATTCGATGAATACACCTTTATAATAAAAGGTAAAAAGCAATTTGTAATCGATGGAGAAGAAATTGTTTTAGAAGCTGGACAATCCATTAAAATAGAAAAAAATACGCGAGTACAATATTCCAATCCGTTTACAGAGCCTTGTGAATATCTTGCCATTTGTTTACCAGCATTTTCCATGGACCTAGTTAATAGAGAAAGCGAATGAAACTTGTTTTACAAAAAACGATAGGTTTAATTATAAATTTTACGGGCATATTTTTTCCAAAATTAGCCGCTAGAATGGCTTTGTTTTTATTTACAAAACCCTTGAAAGGCCAAATAAACGAGAAACAATCCGACTTTTTAGATACCGCTTTTAGAGAAGAACTCACTTTTAATAAAATGCCCATTATGACCTACCGCTGGTTGGGCGAAAAGGAAACTATTTTATTGGCACATGGTTGGGAAAGTAATTCTGCTAGATGGCAAACCTTAATTACCAATTTAAGGAAAAGAGGTTTTGGCGTCGTGGCGTTAGATGCTCCTGCACATGGACGTTCTGGAAGCGACCGCTTTAACGCCATTATTTATTCTGAATTTATAAAAGTAGTTTCCGAACGCTTTCAACCCAATATTATTATCGGACATTCAGTTGGCGGTATGGCTTTAGCTTATTATCAATTTAAATATCAAAAAGAGTCCATTGAAAAAATAATTCTTTTGGGCGCTCCTTCAGAGTTTACCGATGTTTTAAAGAGATATACAGACATGCTTGGCTTTAGCAATCGCGTTATAAAACATCTTAATTTAATGATTAAAGAGCGTTTTGGCCAATATCCAGAAGCATTTTCAACAGCAAATTATTCGGAACATATTAGTTCAAAGGGATTAATTATTCACGATAAAAAAGATCGAGTTATTCCTTATAACGATGCTCTTTTAATTAAAAATAAATATAAAAACAGCAGATTGGTTTCAACCGAAGGTTTTGGCCATTCTCTAGCTACAGATGAAGTTTCAAATTATATTTACGAATTTTTAGAAAACTAAAGTTGCTATCTTTGCCTTATGGAAGAAAATTTAAAACGAATTAATAAGTTTTTAAGTGAAGTTGGATATTGTTCGCGTCGGGAAGCAGACAAACTTATCGATGCTGGACGTGTTACCATAAATGGTGAAGTTCCTGAAATGGGAACCAAAATAGGTCCAAACGACATCGTCCATGTAGATGGAGAATTAATAAAAAACACCAAAGAAGAATTTGTTTATTTGGCTTTCAACAAACCTATTGGTATTGTTTGTACGACAGATACGCGAGTTGAAAAAGACAATATTATCGATTTTATAAAGTATCCGAAACGTATTTTCCCTATCGGAAGACTAGATAAACCCAGTGAAGGCTTAATTTTGCTAACAGATGATGGCGATATAGTAAATAAAATACTTCGAGCCAGCAACAACCACGACAAAGAATATTTAGTGACTGTTGACAAGCCTATTTCTCAAACTTTTTTAAAACACATGTCTGAAGGTGTGCCTATTTTAGACACCATCACTAAAAAATGTGAGGTTGAAAAACTAGGAACTTACGAGTTCCGAATTATTCTAACTCAAGGTTTAAACCGACAAATCCGTCGAATGTGCGAGTATTTAAACTATAATGTAGAAGCACTGAAACGTGTTAGGATCATGAATATTAAACTCGATATGCCAGTAGGCGAATATAGAGAGTTAACAGAAACCGAATTTAAGGAGCTATCCGATTTGTTAGAAGATTCTACACAAGAAATCATGACTCCCACGAAGCCTAGCAGAAAAGATAAAAAGTAAGATGCTTTCCCCTTTTCATATAGCCATTCCTGTTCATAATTTAGAAACCTGCCGAACTTTTTATCGCGAGATTTTAAATTGTGAAGAAGGCAGAAGTAGTGAGCATTGGGTAGATTTCAACTTTTTTGGTCATCAATTGGTTATTCATTATAAACCAAAATCCCATGAAAACGATTTACACAGCAATCCCGTAGATGGCAAACAAGTTCCCGTGCCACACTTTGGCGTGGTTCTAGCGTGGGAAACTTTTCAACAATTTGCCGAGGCCTTAAAACAAAAAGACATCCGTTTTATTATTGAACCTTACATTCGTTTTGAAGGCCAAGTAGGCGAACAGGCTACCATGTTTTTCTATGATCCAGCTGGAAATGCTTTAGAGTTTAAGGCTTTTAAAGATATGGATCAGTTGTTTGCCAAATAGATCTTACTTATAACGCCAACTTGTTAAGTCGGCACCTTTTGGAGCAGATTCCATAATACGTTTCATAATTTTTGGAACATACATACTATTGTATCGCAACCTAGTAATATGGTTGGGGTTTTCTGGATCTCCATTCCAACAATGTTCGGCACGATCGCCATAAGCTACTTCCCCATCATAATAAGGATCTGTCGTGCTTTCAAGGAAATCTTCCATTAAATAAACGGCATTGTTCAAATAATAATTATCCATATCTCCACAATAAATATGGATTTTCCCTTTTAGTTTTTCACCCAATTTATCCCAATCACGTTCTAAAATATGCCTTAAATCGAAATTCTCTTTCCAATATTCGGCAACTTCGTGATTTATTTCACCTGAATATTTATCCCAAATACGTTGCGGATAGCCATCAGCACCTTGAGGTGAATAGGTTGCTTCCCAAATATCATATTGTTCGCCAGATCGAGATTTGTCTCCAAGCACCAATTCCAAATGATTAATGGCTTTCATGGAGGCACTAATATGTCCTAAATAATCTCTATGCCCAGGTATTTCCACAGGATTATGATTGGATTTTGCATAATAAGCATTGTCATCTTCATAAAGATTATTCAAACAATAAGCTCTAAAATCGATGGGATCTGGACAAGCGGCAAAACACCCATTATATTCTTCAGGATATTGTACCTGAACTGCTAAAGCTTCCCAACCACCTGTAGAACCACCATATAAAAAACGAGCCCATCCTTCGCCTTGGCCTCTAAACATGTTTTCTATATATGGAATCAACTCGTAAGTAATAGCGTCGCCATAAGGACCTTGACTGGCAGAGTTTACCGCATAAGAATCGTCGTAATAAGGAGTTGGATGTTGTATTTCTATGATTAAGAATCTAGGGAAATCTGGTTCATTCCAGCGTTTATAGAAATTGTAGGCTTCTTGTTGCTCAATAATATTATATCCGTCTATCCCAAACCGATCTGAATATTCTGGTTTTAAATTTTCATCTGGAGGCGTGGTTCTAAAGCCACCAAAATCGCTTGGAAAATGCCCATGAAAAACCATAAGTGGATATTTGGCCTCAGGATGTTCGTTAAATCCTTTTGGTAATAACACATGAGCTCCTAAATACATGTCTCGTCCCCAAAATTCTGATAACACCTCAGATTTCATTTTAATATGTTTTATCCACTCGGTATCTTCCGGCTCTACGATTTCAGGAATAACCTGATCTAAAACAATCTGAATATTTGGAATGGAATTCTTGGAAACTTCAATTTTCACAGGTTTACTGTATAAATTTCCGGGAGATTTATTCCATTTTTGACCTTCACCTCTATCCATAGGCAGTTTAACTGTGTGTCCAGTAGATAAATTAAAGGTGTCGTAAATGTGTAAAACGGCTTGGACATAATAGGTTCCTGGTTTTAAATCGGATAAGGATTCATACGGAAAACCAAAATCGTCTTCGGAAAACATAATCGGTTCATTAGGTTTCAAATGATCTACATTTTTACCAAAAATAGGTTGTGCTTTTAAATCGTAAGCCACTTGAAATCGAGGCTCTACTTCATGGCTATCAGCTAAAACAAGAAGCAATCGTCCATCCAGACTGTCTAGATTAAGAGTGTCTGAATACGATACAGAAATATTGATTTTAGAAGACATATCGGAGGTTTTAGACTGACAAGCTAAGACAAAACTAAAAAGTATTAAGATGATTTTTGAAAAAGCTTTCATATGGTTAGTTATTTAGCCAAAAGGTAGGAATTTTAAATTAGAAATAAAACTGCCTGATGCCTCACATATCGTGTTTACAGCATATAACCTTAAAAAAAATCGTGAGATTTCAGTTTGCAAACTAATATTTCACAAGGGCTCTGGATAGCTCCAAACTAAGTTTTACAACGATTGTCTCGCAGAGTTTTAAAGATTAACTCCTGTTTTTACAAGTTGGAACTCGATTGTTTTTTCAATAAATAAAACGGGAAATAAAATAATAAAAAATAAGGAATAAGCATAAATTGCATAACAATTAAATAATATGGCCAAGGCCCTAAATAATCTAAAACAGTTATGGATGCCGGCTTTGCGTTTAAATACATATAATTAGAATGTAAAATTTCGTTTATAATCATAACAATTATAAAATAGATTTGTAAGCTAACAATTGATAAAAAGACACTATTAAAATCCGGGAAAATTTTTAAGATAAATAGCACATAAAACACAATAACCATAGGCATTAAATTCGCAATCCAATATCGAAAATATTCTAAAGATTGGGGGTTATTTGTTACATCGGGAGTTAGGATACCTTGAACTCCCCAAGCCATACTCCAAAAAAACAATATTCTAAAAAGTAAAGGTTTTTTTAAAATTAAGACAATTGGAAATATTAAAGCCGTGAAATTGTTTAAATAAAGAGGCAAATCTCTTTTAATATGAAACTCATGCGTTATTAACTTGTAAACTGGAACTAATAAAACAAATAAAGATAAACTCACAGTTAAAACGCAAAGCAAATTCACCTGTTGTTTTCTATTTAACTTGCTCTTTGCAAAATAGATGATAAAAGTACCAGCTAAAATAGCAACGACAATTGGAAACACATGCCAAAAACTTCCTATTTCTAGAATTGCCAAAAAAGCTCTAAACATCATTTATAAAATAGTATAAGTACAATGTTCTACATTTGTCTCTCGCGAGCAAGCAAGGTGTTTTTTAACAACATAGCAATGGTCATGGGCCCCACTCCACCAGGAACTGGCGTAATATAGCTGGCTTTTTTACTGACATTTTCAAAATCGACATCGCCTGTAATAACATAACCTTTTGGAGATGTTTCGTCGGCAACACGGGTAATTCCAACATCAATAATCACCACATCGTCTTTTACCATTTCTGCTTTTAGAAAATTAGGAACTCCTAATGCCGAAATAATAATATCTGCTTGAGAAGTAATTTGTGTGATATTTTTTGTGTGACTATGGGTAACGGTTACGGTCGAGTTTCCTGGAAAACCTCTTCTTCCCATTAAAATACTCATAGGTCTTCCAACAATATGCGAACGCCCAATAACAACGGTATGCTTTCCTTTGGTTTCTACATTATACCTATCTAATAATTCTAGAATTCCAAATGGCGTAGCGGGAATAAAGGTGGACATATCCAATGCCATTTTCCCGAAATTCATAGGATGAAATCCATCCACATCTTTATCTGGATTCACAGCCATTAAAACTTTTTGTGTATCAATTTGTTTTGGCAAGGGCAACTGAATGATAAACCCATCGATATCCGGATTGGTGTTCAGTTCGTAAATTTTATCTAGAAGTTCTATTTCACTGGTTGTATTGGACATTCTAACCATAGTAGATTCAAAACCTACACGTTCGCAAGCTTTCACTTTGCTCGCTACATAGGTTAAACTGGCTCCATCGTTTCCAACAATAATAGCAGCTAAATGAGGTACTTTTTCCCCTCTAGCTTTCATTTTTTTTACTTCTTCAGCAATTTCATTTTTAATGTCGTTACTTACTTTTTTCCCATCTAGTATGACCATAGCTACTACTAATTTCTCGCAAAGACGCAAAGGCGCAAAGCTTTATTATAATATATTTAAATAATTTTTTAAAAACTAAAACTGTATACTGCTACTGAAAACTGAGACTGAACTTTACTTCATTCCCTTCATGGCTTGCATGATGGCTTTTCCTTTTCCGCCTTGCATCATCTTCATCATCTTGCTCATTTGATCAAACTGCTTTAACAACTGATTCACTTCTTGAACCGATGTTCCCGAGCCTTTTCCAATACGTTTTTTTCTACTGGCATTTATAACCGATGGGTTTGTACGTTCCAAAGGGGTCATGGAATGGATAATAGCTTCAATCCCTTTAAAGGCATCATCGTCCACATCAATATCTTTCATCATTTTTCCAGCTCCAGGAATCATTCCAATAAGGTCTTTCATGTTCCCCATTTTCTTGATTTGCTGAATTTGCTTTAAGAAATCGTCAAAACCAAATTGATTTTTGGCAATTTTCTTTTGGATTTTTCTTGCTTCTTCTTCATCATATTGCTCTTGAGCTCTTTCTACAAGAGACACAACGTCTCCCATTCCAAGAATTCTGTCGGCCATACGTGACGGATAAAACACATCAATAGCTTCCATTTTTTCACCGGTACCAATAAACTTAATAGGTTTATTTACTACAGATTTAATGGAAATAGCAGCTCCTCCACGAGTATCACCATCTAATTTTGTTAGAATAACCCCGTCAAAATTCAAGACGTCGTTAAAAGCTTTTGCTGTATTAACCGCATCCTGCCCCGTCATAGAATCTACAACAAATAGCGTTTCTTGTGGTTTTACGGCTTTATGGATGTTCGAAATTTCGGTCATCATGGCCTCATCTACAGCCAAACGACCAGCGGTATCTATAATTACCACATTAAAACCATTGGCTTTGGCATAAGCCACACCGGCTTTTGCAATTGCAACTGGATCTGTATTGCCTCTATCGCTAAAAACCTCAACGTTAATCTGCTCTCCAACGACGTGTAATTGGTCGATTGCAGCAGGACGATACACGTCACAAGCTACCAATAAAGGTTTCTTTGTTTTTTTGTTTTTAAGAAAATTAGCCAGTTTTCCAGAAAAGGTAGTTTTACCAGAACCCTGCAAACCAGACATTAAAATAATGCTCGGATTTTCAGACAAATTAAGTCCCTCTGCATCTCCTCCCATGAGTTCGGTTAATTCGTCCTTAACGATTTTAACCATTAATTGTCCTGGCTGAAGTGTAGTTAATACGTTTTGTCCAAGAGCCTTTTCCTTTACTCGAACAGTAAAATCTTTAGCAATTTTAAAGTTAACATCGGCATCTAAAAGCGCTCTACGAACTTCTTTTAAGGTTTCGGCAACGTTTACTTCTGTAATACTTCCGTGTCCTTTAAGAACATGTAAGGCTTTATCTAACTTTTCGCTTAAATTATTAAACATAATGGATCTTCATTTTTAAGAGGCACAAAAATAGCACTTTCAAGTGTATTTATGAAGTTTCATATAGAATTAATTATATAAAAAAAGAGTTGCTAAAATTAGCAACCCTTTAATCGATTCATCTTCTTAATAACTTAAAAACTAATTCTTAACCACAATCTTTATCTAACACCAACTCATTGCTGCTATTGGTGACATCATGTAAAATTAATTGTTCGCTTGCACATTCCACGACAAGATAGGTACCCGCTATAATTTGTACGTTTCCACCAGATACATTGCTAATAATTACTTGTACATCATTGCCCTGCTGAGAAACGGTCCAATTGGCTGTATATTCTTCCGTGCCATTTGGCATAAAAATAACAGCTTCATTATTGGAATTAAATTCGATGTTGAACATACTAAAATCGCTTCCAGCAAAACTTGTTAGCGTCCACTCACAATCTAACATCATATCCTGCACATCATCTGCTGAACAATTTGAATTACAAGCTTCAACTATTAATTCTATTTCATAAACTTCAAACGGTCCATTTAAAGCACTTATTCTTAAATAAATAGTTTGCGGATTTGTCGCGTTCACATAGGCATTTGGCTGCGCTATGGCATTGACATTATTTTCAGCATCCGCCAATGTTTCATGAAAAGATGGGCTGAAATAAGCCGTACAAATAACAGGCCCAAGTACCAGAGTTTCCAATTCGAAAGTGGCAAATCCATCGTTGTCAAAATCGCAGGCAGTAACCGTTACATCTTCAAAACAATCAAACGGACTCGAACTTGAAGAACAATTTTGCTCTAACTCCATGGTGTTAAAATTATTGGAATTTGGAATGGCTTGAACAAATTCGAATTCATCATCATCGCAATCATCAAAAATCCATGCACCATTTACGGCTTCTATAAAATTAGAAATAACCAACTTATAGGCTCCAGAACTAGAAGTAGTAACTTGCCAATTTGCTTCTATGGTATCTAGATTTGCGGTAGTAACCTGTAGCGAATCGTTTCCTTTAAAATTTAAGTAGTAATCCATTAAATGATCGTCGCCATTATAACTCTCAATTTGCCAAAAACAGGTTTTAAGGTTTTCTAAGATAAAAGCTTCAGAACAATCCTCATCACAATATTGTTCAGCAGCATTGATGGCATTTTCTAATTCCTGATTATTAAAAACCTGAATAGTTTCACCATTTACATAGCTAATGGACACCGGAAAATTTAAGCTCACTAATTGCGTTTCGTCGTCATCGTCATCCAGATTTTCCAAAAACACATATAATTGATAATCGTTAGTAATTACAACCGTTTCTATCACTTGGAAATCGGTATTATAAATAGAAAAGGAAATAGGAAATACAAAATTCGCACATTCAATAACATCGTCATCGTCCAAACAGATATCTATAAAGTCCTCGAGTTGGTCTTCAGATTCAATAACCACTTCTGTATAATTGTTTAAGATAATAGTTATAGGAAATAGAAAATCCAGGGCGTCGTCGTCTGTTCCGCTAGCATCAAAAATGGCTTCTATCAAACTCAAATCGTCCAAGGTTTCTATGGTAAGAGTAATTCCGTTGGCTACAATGGTAACGGGTAAGTTTACGGCAAAACAATTACTATTATCCAATATATTATCCGCACTTCCGTTATGTGCCGAAGTGTTTCGCATCATATTTGTTAAGTTGGAATTTGGTGTAATAATTTCTCCTTGATTCTGTGGGGTTTCTTCTAAAACTTCATTTTGACATGCTGTAAAAAATAAAATCATAAAAGAAAATAGCACTAAGGGAAGTTTGATTGGTAGTTTCATTTTATTAAATATTTTAGGTTAGTCTCTTTTCTTATAAAACAGTTTAAAATTAAAAACTCCTACCACGACATTACTTTTTTTATACATTTACAATTACAAAATTAAACGATGTCCAAAGATTTAAACGACCATATTTGTAACGAAAAGCTTTTTGAAAAGCTATTTAAGACGCATGGTAAAAACTTGCATGATTTTTTGTACTATAAATTTGGCAGCCATTTAAATCCGCAGGACAAAGTACAAGAAGCTTTTATAAAACTTTGGGAAAATTGCAAAAAAGTGACTCCTTCTAAAGCTAAATCTTTTTTATTTACGGTTGCCAATAACTTAATGTTGAATGAAGTGGCACACCAAAAAGTGGTTTTAAAACATCAAGAAATTAAGCCAAAACACGCTACCAACGAAACACCTCAATTTATTTTGGAGGAAAATGAATATATGGAAAAACTCCAAAAAGCCATTTCAAATTTAACAGAAGCTCAACGGATTGCTTTTTTACTAAATCGGGTTGAAGGGAAAAAACACAAGGAAATTGCAGAACTTTTAGATATTTCAACCAAAGCCGTAGAAAAGCGTATTTATGGCGCTTTAAAGCAGTTACGAAAAGAAATTGATGGCATCTAAATTTTTGAAGGTAGGAGAAACCAAAGGATAACTGTTTTATATGTGAATAAACTATTATGGAAGAAAAATTACTTAAAAAATGGTTGCAAGACGACTTAAGCCCTGAGGAACTTTTAGAGTTTCAAGCTTTGGACGGCTACAAATCCTTAATGAAATTAAATGAAGGCCTAAAGAAATTTAAAGCGCCGGAATTTGATGAGCCGATTGTTTTTGAGGAAATTTCTAAAACCATTTCAGATAAAGCTCAAGTAAATAAGAAAATAAATTGGCTAAAACCTGTTTTACGCACCGCCGCTTTATTGGCCATTTCTTTTAGTGTGTATTATTTTACTACAAATTCAGACACCCATATTTCCACCTTGAGTGCCGAAAAAACAACCATAGAATTACCAGACCATTCGGTTGTAAGCCTAAATGCTCTTACAGAAATTAGTTATAATAAAAGAAGCTGGAATAAAAATCGAAGTTTGACCTTAGATGGGGAAGCTTATTTTAAGGTTGAAAAAGGTTCTAAATTTAAAGTGGAAACTCCAACTGGAACCATAACAGTGCTTGGAACCCAATTTTTGGTAAAAAATAGAAATGATATTTTTGAAGTCGTTTGTTATGAAGGTTCCGTGAAGGTGGAAACAGATATAAGTACAGAAATTCTAAAGCCCAAAGAGCGCTTTTTAATTCTTGGCAATAAATTTGTAATTACAAAAAAGGAAGATGCCAAAGAGCCAGCTTGGATACATAACCAAAGCCAGTTTTACAGCTTGCCTTACAAATATGTTTTAGAGGAATTGGAGCGCCAGTATCAAGTTTCCATCGACACCAAAAACATTGATACAACCGTGTTGTTTACTGGACATTTTGTTCACAACAATTTAGACCTCGCGCTAAAAGCCATAACTTTACCCTTAAATCTGGATTATTCTAAAGAAGATAGTTTGATTGTGTTGTATGCTAAGTAAACGTTTTTTAATTCTGTTTTGCTGCTTTTTTAAAGGGCTTAGTTTACTTTATGCCCAAGATATTCCCAACGCTACTCAAGATTTAAAATCTATTTTAAATACAATTGAACACCAATACAACATCTCCTTTTCTTATGCCGATGCAACTATTGAAAACAAAAAAATCCCAATTCCAAACAAAAATCTTGATAAAGCAGATCTTATCTCCTTTTTGGAAACTGAAACACAACTAATTTTTGAAGCCATAGATAAAACTAGCTATGCCATTAGACCCATTAATGTATCCAATATAACCATCACCCAATACCTAGACGAGGTACTTATTACAAATTATTTAACCGAAGGCATCTCCATTCGTGCGGATGGAACAACACTCATTAGCTTAAAATCGTTTGGCATTTTACCTGGTTTAATTGAAGCTGATGTGTTACAAACTGTTCAGGCTTTGCCCGGAATCACAAGTTCAGACGAACGGGTTTCGAATTTAAATATTCGTGGTGGAACCAACGATCAAAATTTAATCCTTTGGGATGGCGTGAAAATGTATCAATCGGGTCATTTCTTCGGATTAATCTCAGCCTTTAATCCCTTATTGATAGATGCTGTTGAAGTTTCAAAAAATGGGTCTAGCACACAATTTAGTGAAGGTGTTTCTGGAATTATTCATATGAAAAGCTCCAACAAAGTGTCCCAAGAATTCAAGGCTGGACTTGGTGCAAATATGATAGCTGTAGATGGCTTTATACAAATTCCTATCTCTAAAAAACTCTCGGTACAATTCGCGGGAAGACGCTCTCTAACAGATGCTTTCGACACTCCAACCTACAAACAATATTTTAAACGAATTTTTAGAGCGTCGAACTTAAACAACCCTATAGAAACTGTTATTACCAGCAACGAAGATTTTTATTTTTACGATATGTCTGCAAAAGTCAATTACGACATCTCTAAAAACGATAAGCTGGAAGTAAGTTTTTTGCTTATTGAAAATGCCTTGGATTACGACGAAACGGCCACAATCAATAATATAGAAAAGAATTCTAACAGTCAGCTCACCCAAGGAAGCATGGCTTTAAATGGTGCTTATACACGCCATTGGAGCCCGAAATTAAAAACCATTTTACAAGCATATTATTCTAAATACGATTTATACGCCAACCATTTAGATATTAGCAACAACCAAAACCTAATACAGGAAAACCAAGTAACAGATGGCAGTTTTAAAGCTCAACTAGTATATAATATAGACGATTATCTAAATTATTTAGGAGGTTATAACTATTCTGAAATTGGTATAGGCAATTTAGAAGACGTTAATAATCCGGAATATAGACGTTATATAAAAGAGGTTTTAAGAACACATGGTTTATTTAATGAACTTACGTTTAAATCAAAATCGGGAAACACCAGAGCGCGCTTCGGATTTCGAACAAATTATATCGAAAAGTTTTCAGATTTTTATTTTGAACCGCGCTTGAGTTTTAATCAGAAAATTGCCAACAATTTTAGGGTGGAAGCTCTTGGCGAATTAAACAGCCAGAGCACCTCGCAAATTATCGACCTCCAAAACGATTTTTTAGGAATTGAAAAGAAGCGCTGGATTTTAGCCAATAATGAAGATATTCCTATTATTAAAAGTCAACAAATATCAACGGGAATTCAATATAACAACAACCAACTACTTATTAGTTTGGTGGGCTACTTAAAACAGGTTGATAACATAACCTCTAGAAGTCAAGGTTTTCAAAATCAATACCAATACACAAATACCATTGGAAACTATACAGTAAAAGGTCTGGATTTTTTAATCAATAAGCAATTTAACCGTTTTGGTTCTTGGTTTAGTTATTCATATAGCAAAAACAAGTACACCTTTCCCGAGTTGAACAATGGAAATCCGTTTCCAAACAATGTAGACATCCAACATCAATTGAACCTTTCTGGAACTTACACTTTAAACCAATTAAAAGTAGCATTAGGGATGAATTGGCATTCCGGAAAACCAACGACGCTGTTAAACAGCGAACAATCTGAAGCTCAAAATACCTTGATTTTTGAAGCACCAAACGCGTCTAATTTATCCGATTATTGGCGCACAGATTTTTCAGCAACCTATAATTTCAAACTTTCAAAACAAACCAAAGCAGAGGTTGGCGCTTCTGTTTGGAATATTTTTGACAGAAAAAACAGTATCAATAGCTACTATATTATGGACGCCGATAAAAAGATTATTCAAGTGGAAAACATGGCTTTAGGAATCACGCCAAATGTGTCATTTCGAGTATTGTTTTAAAAAACTTAGAACTTCTTATAGGCAACTAAATCACATAAGAAGCTTAATATTGGCATAAGAATTTTCAAGGGCTTTTTGGGTTCCAATTTCATCCAACCAAACAACTTGGGTAATCCCTTCATCTTCTTGAGGCACTAAAATTCCGTTATAAGAACTTTTCATTTCGAACCAATAAGTGATTTTAATTTTATTCCTACCATTGCGCCTAAAAATATGATAAGTGGTTTCTAGTGGTTTCACTATTTCCAGATCTTTAATACCTGTCTCCTCTTCCACTTCTCGAATGGCCGTAAGTTCTATAGGTTCCTTTTTTTCGGTTTTACCTTTTGGCAAATCCCATTTATCATTTCTGTAAATAAATAAAATTTCACCTTTATCATTATACACTTTTCCACCTCCTGCAACCACATTAGGCAGTTTTTTTAAAAACTTTTTCAAGAGTTTTTCCTCGTCTTTATGAATAAGTCTTATTTCATTTAAATTTGTCTTATTAAGTTCTTTTACAACCTTATTTAGATCGACTGTTTTTAAAAAATAATTTTTAAACCCTTTTTCCTTTTCAACCACAGTCGTTAAAACTATCGGTTTATCGTTTACAAAAACTTTATACATAAGACGATTGAAACATTTATATCTGGTAAAAATAAAAACTTTTGGTTTAAAACAATAAATTTCATTAGTAATTATAATTTCAAAATCAAATTTAAAATTTAATTAAAAAAGTGTAATTTTGCCGTTATGATTTTTAACAAACATACCGCAAGAAAAACAGCAGAAGTTTTATTGCAAGTAAACGCTATTAAATTAAGCCCTAACGAGCCTTTTACTTGGGCATCAGGATGGAAATCGCCTATCTATTGCGACAATAGAATTATATTGTCGTATCCAACCATACGGAATTACATTCGCGAAACCATGGCTAAACAAATTGAAAAACAATACGGGAAACCAGATGTTATTGCAGGAGTTGCCACTGGAGCTATTGGTATTGGCATGTTAGTTGCCGAATACTTAGGTGTACCATTTATATATGTACGCCCTGAAGCCAAGTCGCATGGAAGACAAAACCAAATTGAAGGACACGCAGAAAGTGGACAAAACGTGGTCGTTATTGAAGACTTAATAAGCACTGGAAAAAGCAGCTTAAATGCTGTTAAAGCCTTAAAAGAAGCCAATTTAAACGTGAAAGGCATGATGGCTATTTTTTCTTATGGTTTTGATGTTGCCCATAAAAGCTTTGAAGAAGAAAACATTTTTGTTGAGACTTTAAGCAATTACCAAAGCTTGCTGGAAGAAGCCCTAGAAACTAATTATATTTCACAAAAGGAATTAAAAACACTAACGGATTGGAATGCCAATCCAAGCGAATGGAACGGTAATTAATCCTGTTTAATACAAAACACATGAATTTAGAATCACCAACAGTACAAGTAGATAAATCGCCAGAAGAGGTCTTTAATTTTTTATCAGAAATTAAAAACTTCGAAAAACTAATGCCCGAAAACATCAATAAATTTGAAGTCTTAGGAGAGGATAAATTTTTATTTGCCTTAAAAGGGATGCCAGAAATTGTACTTAAGAAAAAGGAACTTGTAGCCCCAAATAAAATTGTATTAGGAGCAGCTGGAGGGAAAATAGACTTTTCTCTTACGGGTCTTATTACAGAAACTGAGCCTGGAAAAAGTGAAGTAAAACTAATGTTTGATGGCGAATTTAACGCCATGATGGCCATGATGATCAAAGGACCTATCTCAAAATTCATCGAAACCCTGGCAGGAAATATTCCTCAAGCGGTTTAATACAACAACTGAATTTGTTTTAAATCGTATTCTTTTAAAACCTCGTCTTCTAGCAAGATTTGTAGGTTTCCTGAATGAGTTACCGATTTTATAAAACCAGAAAACATAAAGCCTTCAACATCCTTAAATGTTGAAGGCTTGTCTTTTCTAAACAATACCTTTTCGTAAGCCGCTTTCACTTCTTGAAACCTACCAAGTTCCAAAAGCTTGAAATAATGGTTTAAATCTGCAACTATAGCCCGTAAAACTTCATCTAAATTAAAAAGAGTTCCAGAAATAAGATGAAGGGAAGACGCTTTAGGCAATCCTACAAAATTTGTTTGGTTCACATTTAAGCCAATACCAATGATAGTCTCTACCAATTGATTTTGTTTTATGACATTTTCAATCAAAACTCCACATATCTTCATGTCTTCTGACAAAATGTCGTTAGGCCATTTAATACGCAGTTTTGGAATTAAAAACCTGTCCAAAGTTCTAACTATAGCTAAAGAAGTGGCCATACTTATATAAAAACTCCTGTCAATATCCAGCCAAGAAACATCTTTTAAAACACTAAACATAAGGTTTTTAGACGCTTCAGAAGCCCAAACCGTACCCATCTGCCCGCGCCCATTGGTTTGATAATCAGCAACTACCACAGTGGCATCCTCTAAAGACTCGTTTGCACTTAATTGCTTTAAATAGCTATTTGTAGAATCGATGGCACTAAGTTTGATTATACGCATAATAATATAGTTATATTTGTACTATAAAATCTTATGAAAATTTTAGAGTATAAAGAACTAAAAAATAATAACTTTGCACAAATTAAAAATCATTAATGGCGAAAAAAGAATCTAACGCAGACTTGCTAATAGCAAATATCTTAAGTGGAATTGAAGATGTAAAAGGAGAAGATATCAATATTCTCGATTTAAGGGAAATTGAAAATACAGTTTGCGACTACTTTATAATATGCGAAGGTAAATCTAACACTCAAGTTAATGCCATTGTAAATTCCATCCAGAAGAAAGTAAGTAAAGAATTAAAGGACAAACCTTGGCATATTGAGGGAGAAGATAATGCCGAATGGGTTTTAATGGATTATGTTAACGTTGTTGTACACGTGTTCCAAAAACATATTAGACAGTATTACGATATAGAAGGTCTCTGGGGAGACGCAAAAACAACTGTTATTGAAACAAAATACTAAAAAGAATTAATGTCAAATAAGAAAAATATTAATCCCAAAAAACCAAAATTCAGTCCATACTGGATTTATGGTATTATTATAGTCATTTTTTTAACGATGCAAATATTTAGTGGAAGTAGTTTTCAGGAAGCTGGAACAACAACACCTTCACAATTTATGAACTATCTAAAAGATGGCGATGTAGAAAAAGTTGAAATAGTTAATAGGCGCGAAGCCAAAGTGTACTTAACTCCTCAAGCGGAACAAAAGGACATTCATAAACAATCGAAGCCAACGTCCTTATTACCTTCAGCTACAAAATTACCTAATTACAAATTTGAGTTTGGAGATCTTCAAAATTTTGAAGACGACATTTCTAAAGCTATTGCCGAAGAGCATTTAGATCCAAAACCAAAAATCGAGTATAAAACCGAACAAAACCTTTGGGGAGATTTTCTAATTGGATTACTTCCATTTATTCTTTTAATTGGAGTTTGGATATTTATCATGCGTCGTATGTCCTCTGGTGGCGGTGGCGGTGGCGGCGGTCAGATTTTCAACATAGGGAAATCTCGTGCCAAACTGTTTGACGAAAATATTGATGTAAAAACATCTTTTAAAGATGTAGCCGGATTAGAAGGCGCTAAGGAAGAAGTACAGGAAATTGTAGACTTTCTTAAAAACCCAGAAAAATACACGTCTTTAGGAGGTAAAATCCCTAAAGGTGCTTTATTGGTAGGTCCTCCAGGAACTGGAAAAACCTTGCTTGCAAAAGCAGTTGCAGGAGAAGCACAAGTACCTTTCTTCTCATTATCAGGATCGGATTTTGTTGAAATGTTTGTAGGAGTTGGTGCCTCTCGAGTTAGAGACCTTTTTAAACAAGCCAAAGAAAAATCGCCTGCCATTATCTTTATTGATGAAATTGATGCCATAGGACGTGCAAGAGGAAAAAATAATTTCTCTGGCTCTAACGACGAAAGAGAAAATACACTAAACCAATTATTAACGGAAATGGATGGTTTTGGAACCAATACCAATGTAATTGTTTTAGCTGCAACCAACAGAGCAGACGTTTTAGATAAAGCATTAATGCGTGCAGGACGTTTTGATAGACAAATTTTTGTGGACCTTCCAGATATTCGTGAACGTAAAGAAATTTTTGAAGTTCATTTAAGACCTCTTAAAAAAGCTGAAGATTTAGATATCGATTTCTTAGCGAGACAAACTCCTGGATTTTCTGGAGCAGACATTGCTAACGTTTGTAACGAAGCTGCTTTAATTGCTGCTAGACAAGAAAAGAAATCTGTAGACAAACAAGACTTCTTGGATGCTGTAGATAGAATCGTTGGTGGTTTAGAGAAGAAAAACAAAATAATGACTGTTGCAGAAAAAAGAGCCATTGCTTATCACGAAGCTGGTCATGCTACAGTAAGCTGGATGTTGGAACACGCTGCCCCATTGGTTAAAGTAACCATTGTACCTCGTGGACGTTCTTTAGGAGCTGCTTGGTATTTACCAGAAGAGCGCTTAATTGTGCATCCAGAACAAATGCTGGACGAAATGTGTGCTGCTTTAGGTGGTCGTGCTGCCGAAAAAGTGATGTTCGATAGAATATCTACTGGAGCATTAAGCGATTTGGAAAAAGTAACCAAACAAGCTAGAGCCATGGTTACCATTTATGGCTTGAGCGAAAAAGTTGGAAACTTAACCTATTACGATTCTTCAGGACAAAACGAATATGGTTTTACAAAACCTTATAGCGAAAAGACTGCAGAATTAATCGATAATGAAATTTCAAGAATCATTGAAGAACAATATCAAAGAGCTGTTAAACTTCTTATAGAAAATAAAGATAAATTAACTGAGCTAGCAGAAGTTCTACTAGAAAAAGAAGTTATTTTTAAAGATAACTTAGAGAAGATATTTGGTAAGCGTCCTTTTGAAAAAGAAGAACTCGTTCCAGATAAAACAATTGTAGTAGAAGAAAAAAAAGAACTTGACAAAAATGAAGAGGAATAATTATCTCATTTATATTTGTTAAGAATAAGCAAAAATCTTAAATTGACCCTATGGTTAATTTAAGATTTTTTATATTTGACAAGAAGCCCACGATTCCTAGATTAATAGCTGAAATTTAAATGAGTCTTTTTAGAAAAATTTTTGGTTCCAAATCTGAAAAATCAGAAGAAGAATTAAAGTCGCATGAAAGAGGCAAATATATGCCAGAGATCAAACTCCCTGTTGACGAAAGGTTTACAATAAACTTTAAGGCGAATGGCGGTAAATTTCTATATTGCGAAAATTTGGACGAAATTTATAGCTCTTTAAATAACATCCTTCAAGAGAATAATTGGAACGATAGTAAAGTGCTTATTTACGATAGCAATTTAAAAGATCGTTTTAAGGATTTCGATTTAATTATTTCCAACTACTCGCAAGAGGCCACCTATTTTATTTGTACCTGCGAAAATTTAATTGCAGACGATGGGTCTCTTCTCATCTCTTCAAACCAAATAGCTGAGAAAAAGTTAAAAGAGCTTCCAGATCATTTTATTGTTTTTGCAACAACCAGTCAAATTGTTGAAAGCATCAGTGAAGGCTTAAGAGGTATTAAATCCAAGAATACCAAAAAAATCCCAACAAACATTACAACAATTAAACACTTTAAATCTTTAGAAGAAAAAGACTTTTTGTCTTATGGCAGTAGCTCAAAAAACTTATATTTGCTACTTTTAGAAGATTTATAGCAGTTTACAAACCAAACCAACGAACCAATCTCTATATTTAAAAAAATAAACGAATTTCATATTCTTTTTTAAATAGAGACATAAATACAAACGAATGAAAGAAATTTTAGTGAGATCGCTTTCTGGTCTTTTATATGTTTCTTTATTGATTTTTTCACTCTACAATCAACATGTATTTTTACTCCTGTTTTTTGTATTTGGCCTTATTTGTGTTGCCGAACTAAAAAAACTTATTCATTATAAATCTTTCGCACCTTATATCGTATTCATCCTATTGTATGGTATATTTGGCTATTGGCAGTTCGTAATGAAATCTCATAATGGCTTGGTAGAAGCCACCCAAATCCTTCAGGTAATAACTATTTTTGTACAATTGTTTCTGATTAAGGATTTATTCACCGAAAAAAACATTCCTTTATTTATTTCAAAAAAAATAACCATTACTACGTTTTACTTGTCTAGTGGTTTTGTATTCCTGGTTTTAATTGCTAACTATCATCAAACTTTTAGCCCATTAATTATCCTAGGGTGCTTTATTTTGGTTTGGACAAACGATACCTTTGCATATCTGGTAGGGAAGAATTTTGGGAAACAAAAGCTGTTCCCGAGTATTTCACCTAAAAAAACTGTGGAAGGGTTTTTAGGCGGTTTATTTTTTGCTAGCATAGCAAGTTATTTTATTGCTACCTTTACCGAAACTCTAAGTTTTAACCATTGGTTGATTTTAGGTATCATTATTAGCGTCTTTGGTACCCTAGGCGATTTGATTGAATCTAAATTTAAACGTCAAGCAGGTGTTAAAGACAGTGGAGTTATTATGCCGGGACACGGTGGACTATTAGATAGGTTTGATAGCATTATATTTGCTGCTCCTTTTATATATTTATTTTTACGAATTATAAATTATGTTTCATAAAGAAGGCCATAAAATTATTTTAGCAACCCTAGTTATTGTTGTTGCTGCATTTTTACTTACAGATAGTTTTGTAACTATTCCTTGGTTAAGTACCTCATTGATGATTGTGTTTTTGATGTTCTTAATACTCATCTTACAATTTTTTAGAAACCCCAAACGCTTTACCCATAAAAATGAAGATACGGTGGTTTCTCCAGTGGATGGAAAAGTAGTGGTGATAGAAGAGGTTTTTGAAAAAGAATATTTTAACGAAAAACGCCTTCAAGTAAGTGTGTTTATGTCGCCAATAAATGTACATGTTACACGACATCCTATTGGAGGAAAAGTGCTGTTTAGCAAATACCACAAAGGAAAATATTTGGTCGCATGGCATCCAAAAGCTAGTGAAGAAAATGAACGCACCACGGTTGTAGTAGAAAATGCAACTTATGGAAAAGTGTTATATAGACAAATAGCCGGAGCTTTGGCTAAACGCATTGTTAATTATGCCAATGTAGATGATACAGTGTTACAGGGAGCCGATTCTGGATTTATAAAATTTGGTTCGAGAGTAGATTTATTTCTACCTTTGGACACAAATATTAAAGTGCAATTAAATCAAAAAGTACGTGGTGGGGAAACCATCATTGCGGAAAAATAATGAATTCAGAAGAGTTAGATATAGAATTTAAAGAAGCTGTAGATAGAATCAACGCATATACAGAACCGTTTCCTGCAGACTTTTTGCTGCGTTTATATGCCTATTATAAAAAAGCTACAAACGACTATGGCCGTCCAAGTAGTAGCAAACCTCTTATTTCTGCATTTAAAACGAATGCGTTATTTCAAATTAAAAACATCACCCAGGACGAAGCCAAACAAACCTATATTGATCTGGTAAACAACTATTTTCTTTATAGAAAGTAGTTCAGTATTCAAAATTAAAATCCCTCAGTTAAAACCAATGAATTAAGAGTCTTTTTTCTAATTCTTCTTTCACACTTCTTCCCTATAGTCTCTGCCTATACTATTTAGTCCTTTTTCATTCAACAATCAAAAATCACCCACCTATTCACTCAATACAATCTCCAACGGTATTCCTATAGCTCCACTTGGGAAACTAATGCCTAATAAAGCCGAAATAGTTGGCGCAATATCTACAATTCTTGTTTTTTGCAAGGTGCTTCCTTTCGCGATTCCCTTTCCATAGAATAAAAGTGGAACATGGGTGTCGTAATTTAAACCTGAACCATGTGAAGAACCTGTTTTACCATACGATAAATAACCTGGACCATCTACAATTAAAACATCTCCTGAACGCTTTTGACTGAACCCATTCTGTACAAGTTCTTCAATACCACGAGAAAACGAAGTGGAACCCATAGCTGTTGCGGTATACGCCTTATCTATATTTGGATAGGTTATAACTTCATTCACTATACGTTTTTGAACAGCTTCCAAATCCAAATTTAACAAAGCAATTTTCTCTCTGTTTAAAAATATTTGATTGTTACTCATACTCTCAATCAAATCTGAAGCTCCAAAAGTCTTGGTCATAAAAGCATTAAGACTTTCTTTCCTTGCTTTATTATCAACCAAACCGGCTGGAATATTCACACTCTGTAAATATGCAGGCACTTCAACAGCTCCGTGATCTGAAGTTAAAAACAAGGTATATTTCCCTTTTCCCACTTTAGCATCAAGCGCTTGAATTAAACGCTCAATATCTTTATCTAAACGGATATAAGTGTCTTCAACTTCTTTAGAGTTTACTCCAAAATTATGTCCTACATAGTCTGTACTAGAATAACTAAGAGCCAAAACATCGGTAAATTCATCTTGTCCTAATTGCTCTCCATCAATGGCAGCAATAGCAAAATCTGTGGTTAAATCGTTTCCATAGGCCGTAGCTTTTAAAATATCAAAACCTTTATTTGCTTTGCTTAAAGCTTTTAAATCATACGGAAACGTTGCTGTTTCCTTGCCTTTAAATCCACCTTCAAACGTATTTAAATCCGGTCCACTTTCTGTATACGTAGTTATATCGTATAAGGTGTTCCATGTTTTTAAATAGGATTCCGAAGCATCCGAAGCATTAAAACTAGTGACCCAACTTGGTAAATCATCTCTATAAAAAGAACTTGTAATCCAGTTGCCTTCATCTTCTCCCTGAAACCAATAGGCCGCATTTGCAGTGTGTCCTGCTGGTAAAATAGCGCCTCTATCTTTCATGGAAATGCCTATGGTTTTTCCTCGCATTTGGGTAAACAATCTATTCTCATCTGCAAAAGAAGTTGTTTGCATTCTATGTGGCGACATCTTTCCGGAATCTTCGTCTGTACCAACAGAACTTACAGTATCATCTCCTGCGCAATACACGGTTTTCTTAATTTCTTTATCATACCAATAATTGGCTATAATACCATGATATTTTGGGGTAGTTCCGGTATAAATAGAAGCATGTCCTGGTCCCGTATAGGTTGGTGTATAATTATAATGATTGTTTTTGCAATTAAACCCTTCATTCATCAGGAGCTTAAAACCTCCTTCGCTATATTTGTTGTAAAACCGTGTTAAATAATCGTAACGCATTTGGTCCACAACTATTCCAACTACTAATTTTGGTTGATCATGTAAATTGGATGGTTTATTAACAAATGTAGCTGTTTCGCTTTGAGATTTACAAGAAATACTTAATATTGCAAGACTTAGAACAAGAACTAGTTTTTTCATTTTAGACATGGATTTTAAAGTTCAAAAATAAGGAATTTAACACATCATTATTTAAAATTAAGGTTAAAAAACCTTTAGTTTTTATACATTAGCAGGAACAAATTAGAATATGACGTACCTTCATAATATTGGGGCTTATTTTATAATGATTAAAGATATGTTTCGCAAACCAACCAAATGGTCTGTAATGAGATATCTTATCTTTAAGGATATAGACGACTTAATTATTGGATCTTTAGGGATTGTGGCCTTTATCTCGTTTTTTGTTGGAGGCGTTGTAACCATTCAAACTGCCTTAAATATTACAAGTCCCATAATTCCAAAATACTTGGTGGGTTTTGCCACCAGACAATCCATCATCCTTGAATTTGCTCCTACCTTTATCTCCATTATCATGGCAGGAAAAGTGGGTTCTTTTATTACTTCAAGCATAGGAACCATGCGTGTTACAGAACAAATTGACGCCCTAGAGGTCATGGGTATTAATGCGATTAACTATTTGGTTTTTCCTAAATTTATTGCTTTAATGCTGTATCCTTTTGTTATTTCTATTGCTATGTTTTTAGGAATTATTGGAGGAATGGCCGCGTGTATTTATGGAGGCTTTAGCACCTTAGACGATTATATTATTGGTCTTCAGTTGGATTTTATTCCGTTCCATATTACCTATGCCTTTATAAAAACCATTGTTTTCGCCTTTGTTTTGGCAACCATTCCATCATTTCATGGGTATTTTATGAAGGGTGGCGCGCTGGAGGTAGGAAAAGCAAGTACCACCTCTTTTGTTTGGACCAGTGTGGTTATCATTCTTTTAAATTACGTATTAACCCAACTCCTACTTAGCGCATGATTGAAGTAAAAAACATACATAAATCCTTTGGTGACGCCCATATTTTAAAAGGCATCTCTACCTCTTTTGAAAAAGGAAAAACGAGTTTGGTTATTGGACAAAGTGGTTCTGGAAAAACAGTTTTTTTAAAATGTTTATTAGGATTGTTTCAGCCAGAAGAAGGCAGTATTCTTTATGATGGGAAAGATTATTCTGAAATGACTGCCAACGAAAAAGGAAACCTTCGTTCTGAAATAGGCATGGTTTTTCAAGGAAGCGCCCTCTTCGATTCGATGACTATTCTAGAAAACGTCATGTTCCCCCTACGCATGTTTACCAAACAAAGTAAAAGTGAAATGGAAGATCGTGCCGATTTTGTTCTAAAACGTGTGAATCTCGAAGATGCCCATAAAAAAATGCCTAGTGAAGCTTCTGGAGGGATGCAAAAACGGGTAGCAATTGCACGAGCCATAGTAAACAAACCAAAGTATTTGTTTTGCGATGAGCCCAACTCTGGTTTAGATCCAAAAACAGCTATTGTTATCGATAATTTGATTCATGAAATTACAAACGAATATAATATTACCACAATTATTAACTCTCACGATATGAATTCCGTGATGGAAATAGGTGAGAAAATTGTGTTTCTAAAAGATGGTTTAAAAGCGTGGGAAGGGTCTAAAGAAAATATTTTTAGAACAGATAATGAGGCTGTTACCGATTTTGTATACTCGTCCGAGCTGTTCAAAAAAGTACGCCAAATGTATATAGAGGAAAGACATTAAGTCTTTTCCAAGTTCTAAAATTCTTTAAAAACCTCAACGGTTTATTCTAAAACCACCAAGTCGGTTGTTTTTTCAAAAGTACCTTGATGGGTAATTCTGCCCGAAATTCTAAATTGAAGACTGTCGTTTTCCGGAGCTTTCGAAAACTTATAGAGATGCATTCTAGACTCTGTTTCCTGGATGTTAATAGGCGAGGTAACTCCAAAATGATCCAAGTATAACAAGAGATCATTAACTGGACTTCCAGCTAAATGCTGACTATCAAAATCGTATACAGTTATTACATGTAAAGAATCTATGGTGTTGGTATAAAACACTTGGTTTGGATCCTCGCAAGCATAGGCTTTATCCATGTTTGATACGGATTTAGCAAACACAATCTTAGAGGAAATAGAATCGGCTGAAACCGCAATTCCCAATTCGTTGGGATTGAATTCATCCATATAAGGAAAGATGCCATTTTCATCAAAAGAAAACAATAAAACGTCTGCAGAAACAATCGTTTCATAAGTAATGCTCCCTTCGTCTGAACAGCAAGAAATAATGCTTCCAAAGAAATAGATGGCCAAGGCAAATGGAATTTTTTTCATTCTGGTGGAATTAAAACTTCAAATTAATTAACACGTCTTACAACTAATGTATCTAATTTTAATTTCACCTTTAACCAACGCTCCAATTTATCTTGTTCTTTGGCAATGTCACTTTCTTTAATCTTTGCTTTATTCCATGAAACCAAAAATTCTGGAATGGTGTCCGAAGTTTTAAAATTTGTGCTAATACGGCTGGCATAACTAAAAGCCGACAGGTTTTCGTAATTAATCTTTGCTTCCTGCACCACTTCATTAAAAGGAATGGTGTATTTTTCTAAAACAGTTAAGGCCCGTAAACGATTTTCAAGAAAGGCGATTTTTTGCGATTGCGACATTAAATCCACAGAGTCCCGATAACGCAATTGTTCCATATATTTTAAATTATCATACTGCTCTACCCTGCTTTGATTAAATACTATTTTGGTGTTTTTTAAAGCGGGATAGGCATCTTTTCTATGCTGTAACAAATCAATGGTCGGTTGTGGCATTTCACTTAACCCATACGTGTTAAACACAATAAAAGATTCGTTGGCATCGTACTTGTAAATCACGTTCTTTTTGATGTATTCAGATTGTGGCAGACCGCTTATTTCATTTTCAACATAATTTCTGGCATCTGCATAAAACCTACTTTCCTTTAAAACTTTTACAAAGGTCCAAAGAGCCGGAACCATAACAACAATGGCTAAAACAGAGGCTATTCGCGCAATACGCTTACGTTTGGCAGAATTGGCGTATTTAAGCATAGGAAATCGCAAGGCTTTTAATACAATAAAAGTGGCTAAAGCAATAAAAATGGTATTGATAATAAACAAATACATGGCACCAAAAAAGTAAGGCCAGTTGGCTTTTGCCAAACCATATCCTGCCGTACATAATGGAGGCATTAAGGCCGTTGCAATGGCTACTCCAAGAATGGCAGAAGCAATAGTTCCTCGTTTTGTTTTTGCAATAATTAAAGCGGCACCACCAAAAAACGCAATCAAGACATCTCTAATATCTGGTTTTACGCGTCCTAAAAGTTCGGAAGTATCTTCGCTGAGTGGAAATAACCAGAAAAATAAAAATGCGGTCAATAAACTTAAAACAATCATGATGGCTAAGTTGACTAACGACTTTTTCATGGTATCGATGTCGTTAACAGCAACCGACATTCCTACTCCCAAAATCGGCCCCATTAAGGGCGAAATTAACATGGCTCCAATAACAACAGCCGTCGAGTTAGCATTTAAACCCACAGAAGCCACAAAAATAGAACAGACTAAAATCCATGCGGTGGCACCTTTAAAGGAAATATCCCTTTTAATGGACTCGATGGTTTCGTCTCTATCGGTATCGTCTCTAAAATCTAAAAGTTCGGTTACAAATATTTTAACATTCTGATAAAGTCCTTTCGCATCCTTTTTTACGGCACGTTTTGAATCCTTGACAGCTTGATCTTTTTTTTCATTTTCGGCAGTTTCATTTTTAGGTGAAGCTTCTTCAGAGAAATTAAATTTATTTTCTTCCATGTTATTTAGTTTAAAACCAAAGTGCGAATATAGAAATAAAACGCATCCATTTATCGTTTGTACGTTTGGGAGCTCATTATTTTATTTGAAACCTATCCTAAGGAATTTCCAAAGGTGTCCTTTACTTTATTGAGCACAGTTTTAATGTCTTGTTCCTTCGATTTCGGATAAATAAGAAGCACCTCTTCCTTATCAACTATAATATAATCTTTCAAACCATCAACCACTACCACCTTATCTTTTTGGGTTCGAATCATGTTGCCCGAAGCATCTTCCAAAAGGGTTCTTGCATTCACAACCGCGTTCTGGTTCTCGTCCTTTTCTAATTTATCGTATAAACTTCCCCAGGTTCCTAGGTCGTTCCAATCAAAAGTAGCAGGAATAACATAGACGTTTTTTGAAGCTTCCATAATGGCATAATCCACTGAAATATTTTCGGCTTTTCCGTAATTTTCGCTAATAAAATCGGATTCCTCTTCCGTGTTGTAAACAGGAATACCTTTTTCGAAAAGCTGATACAAAGTTTCCTGATTCTTTTTAAAGGCTGCAACCACGTGCTTTACATGCCACATAAAAATACCAGCATTCCATAAAAAATTACCTTGTTCCAAGAATTTCTTAGCCGTTTCATAATCTGGTTTCTCTCTAAATTGCTCTACTTGTTTAATATCTGTTTCAAAACTGGTATTGTATTCAATATAGCCATACCCCGTATTTGGGAAAGTAGGCTTAATACCAAGTGTCATTAAAGCGTCGTTTTTCGAGCAATAATCAAATGCTTGTTGCACATTATCTGTAAAAGCTTGCTCGTCTTCGATCCAATGATCGCTTGGTGCCACAATCATAACAGCATCTGGATTTTCCTTCTGTATTTTTAAGGAAGCATACAAAATACAAGGCGCCGTGTTGCGCATGGCCGGCTCCAAAACAACTTGCCGTTGGTTGACTTCTGGCAATTGCTCGAAAACCAAATCGTTATAACGATCATTGGTTAAAATAAAGATATTTTCTTTTGGAATAAGCTTGGAAAGCCTCTGAAATGTTTTTTGTATCAAGGTATCCCCCGTTCCCAACATGTCGTGAAATTGCTTCGGAAAATCTTGCGTACTAACAGGCCAAAATCTAGATCCAACGCCTCCAGCCATTAAAATGGCATAATAATTCTTGTTCATTAAG
>NZ_DATGNO010000033.1:0-4243 GCF_035306705.1 Xanthomarina sp. | reverse complement strand
CTCAGGTAAGGCTGTATGCCCTCAAACCCGCCTAGTTTAAAATAAGCAACCGGAATAGCAATTAACATTAATCCGCCTAATAAAATAATCCATTGTACTGTATCGGTATAAATAACAGCTTTCATCCCGCCAAGCATCGTGTAAAAAACAGCAATAGCTCCCATAATCCAAAGCATAGTCTGCGTATCAATAGCGGGAAATGCTGCAGAGGAAAGTTTTGCTCCTGCCAAAAACTGCGAACTCGTAAAACCGGTATAACCGATAATGCAGATAATTGCGGCGACTAAAGCTACCTTTTTGTTGTATAAAAATTGGAAAACTTGTGGTAGAGTCAGGAAGTAGCTTCCTCGTTCTCGTTGCCAGTCAAAAACTCTGGGAATTAAGAAAACAGCACTAAGCCAGGCACCGATTAAGCCGGTAAACAAAAGCCACGAGCCCGACAAGCCCATAGTAAAGCCAACACCTCCCAGACCTATGGAAAACCCGCCTCCTACATCCGTAGCGACTACCGACAGTCCAACATGTCCTGCCGACAATTTACCTCCTCCTGTGTAATAATCTCGTTCGTCGGTATGCTTGTTGGCAAAATAAAAGCCAACACTCAGCATCCCTAAAAAGTAAACAATAAAAATTAGTATATCAATCCAATGTGGCATAATCTTGTTGTTTTCTTAATTAATTACAAACAGAGACTTTTGAATATCTGTCTTGACATTGTCAAATTCTATAATGGATGAAAATAAGTCGGAAATTTGTTTTTCTGTTTCAATTGAAACTTCTTGTAAAGTTTTGTAATAGGTATATTCTATCATAATAAAAATTTATGCAACCGCAATGCTGCTGACTGCGATCTGGTTGTTTTATTTTTTTCTGAAATAAAATGGACAGCTTTTACTGAACGAAGCTAAAAGAAATTAATCCTGAAGCAAAAATAGCGGTTAGACACATTAGGTAAAATCTGAAATGCCGCTATGAAATAATAAATACAAAGGTAGGAAAAAATATATAAATGGTCTCTGATAACGAAATACTTAATTAAATATTTGTTAATACTAGAATTTAAGACCCAAGAATATGTCGTTCTTAACCAGGATTTCACTTGATGACCCGAGAGCTTTGCTCGAACTGGCGAAGCAATCATTGTTTGTAGTGTTAGAAAAATTTTACCCTTATTGCTTGAAATTTGGTTAATTTTAAAATCTTTTATTGGTTTATATCCTTTCCAATCATCTGTAACGATTTGAGCGGATTTATCTATGTGTTTATCGAAAATTGTTCGTAGAGATTTTCCATAAATCTCAATGTTTTTCAATACTTAAAGAATATGGAATTATCTAATGACTTCTAAATGATTTTATTAAAGCAGTTGATTTTTAGCGTAATAAATGATTTTACTACGTATTACTCAGAATAAGCTTTCAGAAGTTCCCGATAACTTGTCAATATAGAAGACTTAGAGATAAAGCCTATAAAAACGTTATGGTCATCTACTACAGGAAGATTCCATGTTGCGGTACTATCAAACATCTGCAATATGTCCAAAGGTTGATCCTCAAGATGAATTATAGCCGGTGGTTGTTTCATTATCTGGGATATTTTAATCTCAATATTGTCCTTGTTAAACAAGTAAGGTCTAATGTCGTCTAATGTAAGAATAGCTTTTAATATACCAGAATCATCGACCACAGCAAAAACATTTTTATTGCCGCTTTTTACCATTTCAAATAATTCGCTTATAGAAGCATTTAAATTGATAACTTGAGATTGAATATCAACAAAATCTTTTGTTTTCAAACGAGAAAGAAGATTTTTGTCATGCCTATTGGTAAATATCTTTCCTTCATCTGCCAAAGCTTTTAAATCGGGTGAAATAGGAGAAAACCATTTTGCAATAAGAAAGGAAATAACTGAAACTATCATAAGAGGAATGAAAAGATCATAGCCGAAGCTCGACTCTGCAATCAGAAAAATTGCTGTAAGGGGTGCATATAATACTCCGCTCATAGCTCCTGCCATTCCGACCAAAACCAGATTATTAATGGGTACTTCCTTAAAACCTAATTGTTGACAAATAATAGCAAATAAGAAACCTAATGTTCCGCCTGCAAATAGTGATGGTGCAAAATTACCCCCATTACCTCCACTAAAAATAGTAAAAGAGGTAGCAAATGCTTTAAAAAACAATACAAGAAGCAAAAACAAAATAACCATCCATTCTTTAAAATCAATATACCTGAAAAAACTATTATCTATAACAGAATGGATATTGCCATTACTAAAATCTTTTACGGTATTATATCCCTCTCCGAATAGAGGTGGAAACAAAAAGCACAGTAATGAAAGGATGACTCCTCCCAACATTGCTTTTTGTAGTCGAGATATTTTTAGTTCATTCATAAAATGTTCAACCTTTTGCGAAATCACTACAAAATATCTTGCGTATAATCCTGAAATAATCCCTAGTACAAGGTAATAAGGAACATTCACATAGTTGAAAGCCTCCCGACTATAGAACCTGAACAAAACGTCTTCCTGTAGTAAAATCCGAGACAAAAGACTTCCACATACTGCAGCAACTACCAAAGGAATAAAGTCTGTGAAAACGACACCCGTGAGCAAGATTTCAAAAGCAAACATAATACCAGCAATTGGTGCATTGAATGCAGAAGCAATACCGGCAGTAGCACCGGCAGCTAATAGCAATGTGCGTTCTTTATAGCTTAATCTATATGTCCGTGCATAATTAGAACCAATAGCGGCACCTGTAACAGCCATAGGGCTTTCCAGTCCGGCAGAACCTCCAAAGCCCACTGTTATGGCACTTTGTATAATCTGTGAATACATTTTTACAGAAGAAACAATACTTGAATTTTGGGCTATCTCATAAAGAATTGCACCAATACCTTTTCTATCCTGACCTTTAAATATAGTTAGTACAATAGCAGTGGTCAGTACAATTCCGAGAAACGGGAAGACGATATAAAGGAGCATTTGGTATTCAAAATAGACTTTGGTCGTGATGAAAGAGTGAATGGTATGTACCAAAGTTTTCAGTATCACACCGGCCATTCCGGCTGTAATGCCAACAAGAATACCTGATAAAATAAGGAATTGTGTCCTGTTTAGCCTATTTTTGAGCCAATGAAGAACCAACTCATAACTTTTGGCTGTTTCCAGTCCATATTTTTGAAAATTTCTTTTAAATTTTAAAAAACTCAGATATTTTTTTCTATTGTGAATTTTCACTCGTTCCCTAATATAACAGATATAATTTTATACCAAAATTGAATATGGGCAAAGGTATTTATTCTAAGTGGTTTTTAGCAAAAAACAGGTTGTTTTTTTGCGAATGAAGTTGATTCAAAAAGAAGATTAGCTCTACTTTTATTTTGCATTCGTTTTAGATTAATAAGATATTGATGCAAATCAATTCAAAATAATTACAACCTTAATGAAATTGGCACTCAGAGGCACTATTTGGTATTCAAAGGTAGTTTACTAAAAATTTATCTTTGAGAGGAAACCATTTTTAGCTTTAGGTTCTGCATATCTTCACTCAATTTATGTTCGGCCACTTTCACGTAAATCTGTGTGGTTCGGATAGAAGTATGCCCTAACATTTTACTTACAGACTCAATCGGAATGCCATTGCTTAACGTAACCGTTGTCGCAAAGGTTATCACAGAAAACAGTGTTTCGTTTGCCACAGCCGCAGGGTGGTTTTTGTATTTTGAAATAAGTTGGACAGCTTGTGGCAACAAAGGTACTTTCACTAAAGTATTTGTCTTTTCTGTATTGTTTTCTGATGAATTTTTTTAGATTTTCGTTTTCAGGGAAATTTCCGACCTGCTACCATCTACCGTAATACGAGCCGTAAACGGAATCCTTTTCATTTTTCTGTTGTTTCGTCACTCTGATGACAAAGTGAATCCCAAAAGTGTTCGTTGTTCTCATATCCATTCATTTTGTGTTTAACCATTGTACTTTGATACAGTTCACTAATTCCAATCATTAGTTGCTCAAAAAAAGAAGTTAAACAGTGATAAAAAGCATTAAAATAAATGATGTAATATTTTGATATACATTTACTTACATGCTTTTTTGTGAGTAAATTTATAACATAAAAAAGACTCACCGAATAGCTCACGTTTAGATTGATATAAATTGGGATATTTTGATATGAAATAAAACAAAAAACCCGCAAATCCATAGAATTTGCGGGTTTTTGACGTCACTTAGTGTA
>NZ_DATGNO010000032.1:0-23790 GCF_035306705.1 Xanthomarina sp. | reverse complement strand
TCTCGTGGCATGGCATTGGAACGTGTTTTAGATTTGTTATAATATTCTTAAGCTTAAAAAGGTTACCCATTTTATTGATTATATTTAACCTCTGTTAAATTCACAAAAATTTATTCTGTCATGACGTTTTTTCGTTCGTTTTATTTGTCCCTTTTTGTTCTGTTTTTAGTAGGTTGCCAAGCCTTTCAACCAACGGTTATACCCGAAATCAAGCTTTCTACTTTTGAAAAATTAGCGGGTATGGAAAACGTTGTAAGCGTTGAAAAAAGAAAACCTGTAAGTCATTTCGATGAAAATTATGAAATCTGGTTTGAACAACCTATTGATTATGAGGATTCAACAAAAGGTACTTTTAAACAACGCGTTTTACTAGGTTATGAAAACCCAGAACTACCTGTCATAGTAGAACTTCAAGGCTATGGTATTGGATCGGAAAGAGCTGGAGAATTGGCAAACCATTACAAAGCAAACCAAATAAACATTGAGCATCGATACTTTAATAATTCACGCCCAGAAGAAATAGACTGGAATACCTTAACCGTTAAAAATGCAGCTAAAGATCAAGCTAGAATTATAGATGGAATACGAAAAGCACTCTATCCAGATACGAAGTTTATTTCTACAGGAATTTCTAAAGGCTGTCAAACAGTGATGATTCATCGCAGGTATTTTCCGGATAATGTAGATGCCTGTGTTTGTTATGTGGGTCCTTTAAATTTTGCACGCGAAGACCCAAGGGTTTTTAAGTTTTTAAAGGAAGTTAGCACTCAAGAAAACCGAGAAAAAGTAAAGGCCTTTCAAAATTTATGTTTTGAAAATAGAGCAGCACTTTTAGACCTGATGAAAACCGCGGCTATAGAAAAAAATATGTCTTGGGAGTTTGGTGTAGAAAAAGCAATCGATTACACCATTCTGGAATACGCCTTTGCTTTTTGGCAATGGGGAACGCCGGTCGAAAGCATTCCAACAGGAAACGTCTCTCCTGAAATTATTTACAACCATCTAATTAATGTGGTTGGGTATAGCTTTTTTGAAGAGAAATCTGTTGAAAGTTTACAACCGTATTTCTGGGCTGCTTTAACAGAACAAGGCATTTATGGGTACGAAACAGCACCTTTTAAACAGTATTTAAACACCGAGGATATTTATAAATTCGATTGGGCTTTTCCAGAAGGCATCTCAAAAACCTACGATTATGCACCCATGCAAGAGGTTAAAAACTTTTTGGACTATGTGGCCAAAGACATGCTATTTATTTATGGAGAATATGATTCCTGGAGTTCCACTGCCGTAGAATTGGAAAACGACGCTACCAGAAGAGAGCTTTATAAATTTGTATTGCCTCAAGGGAACCACACAACTAGAATCAAGAGTTTTAGTCCTGAAAAGCAGAAAGAAATTTATGATATTATAGATGCTTGGCTAAGCAAGGAATAGGTGTGTTTCCAAGAAATAAATAAGACTAAAAATCACACAATTTAGAAGTACAAAGGCGAAAAGGTTTAAAATCCATTTTCGCCTTTTTTGTTACTTCCTTTTATTGTTTCTATGAAGTTTTCATCAAAGCTTCAATCTCCTCAATTTCTATAGGCATAGCTTCGGTTAGATTAAAATTTCCGTCTTTGGTAATAAGATAATCGTTTTCTAGCCTGCACCCAATTCCTTCCTCTGGAATATAAATTCCTGGTTCGCAAGTTAAAACCATTCCTGGCTCTAAAACCCTAGAATACAATCCAACATCATGAACATCCAAACCAATATGATGTGCCGTTCCATGCATAAAATATTTTTTATATAAAGGTTTGTCAGGGTTTTGATTGGCAACAGCCTGAGCATCCAACAAGCCTAATTTTATAAGTTCGGTTTCCACCAGTTTTGCCATTTGAGTTTCATATTCTGAAGGGAGAACTCCAGGTTTCAATAACTTGCTTCCTTCTTTTAAACAATACAGCACAGAGCTGTAAACTTCTTTTTGTCTTTTAGAAAATGTCCCACTTACAGGAAAACACCTCGTTGTATCGCTATTGTAATTGGCATAGCAAACCCCGAAATCCAGAAGAATCATATCACCCGTTTTACAAATACCATCGTTGGTATTATAATGCAAAGCACAAGCGTTTTTTCCAGAAGCCACAATGGGTTTGAAGGCATGACGCGTAGCTCCAGACTTTACCAAATTATATGTCAGTTCGGCTTCCAATTCAAATTCCTTCATATTTGGTTTGCATGCTTTTAACACACGTTTAAAAGATACGACGCTTATATCGGCAGCTTGTTGCATGAAATCTATCTCTTCTTTAGATTTAACAAGTCTTAAATCCCGGGTAATTTTTGCTGCGCGATAATAATCGTGCAAGGGATATTTTTCTTTACACCAAGCAATCATTCGGTCTTGCTGGGTTTGCTGATTAAAAGTCACACGCTTGATGTGCTCATTATGTCCTAGATACATGCCATCGGCTTCAAAAGCCATGAGCTGCAATATTTTTTCAAAATCATGAACCCATTCCACTCGTGAAACTCCTGAAATATCTGTAGCTTGTTCTTGGGTTAATTTATCGCCATCCCAAATTTTAATTTGCTCGTTGGTTTCCTTAATAAACAGGATTTCTCGATTTTCTTTTCTATAAGCATCCGGATACAGCACCAAAATACTTTCTTCCTGATCGATACCACATAAATAAAACAAATCGTTGTTTTGGGTAAAACCCATAACATCGTCTGCATTGTTGTGTTTCACATCATTGGAAGTAAGGATGGCTAAGCTATTCGCCTTCATTTTAGCAGTAAAATTGCTTCTGTTTTTTATAAATAAACTCTTTGGAATTTGATTGTAACGCATATTTAAAATTTTCTATCTGGTTGAAATGGATTTAAGTCTAATATAGGTTTTTTATCTGAAATGACTTCTGAAACCAACTTTCCCGTGGCTGGCCCCATACTCCAACCCATCATGGCATGACCTGTTGCAATGGTTAGATTTGTACATTTTGCAGACCTGCCAATATACGGCAAACCATCTGGGGAAACCGGTCGTAAACCTGAAGCCGCATCGTTTTTTTCTTCTGTGGAAAGTGTTACGTCTGGATAATAACTTGTGGTAGCTTTAGCAATAGCTTCCACCCTAATTTGATTGATTTTATCGTTTATTCCAGCAATTTCCATAGTTCCTGCAAAGCGCGTAAATCCATGCATAGGTGTTACAGCAACTTTGGCTTCTGCTAAAATGGAAGGAATTGTAATTCCTGTATCTTGAGTGGTATTGATGCGATACCCTTTTCCTGCTTGAAGCAATAAGTGCAATCCCAATTTTTTACTTAATAAAGAACTCCAAGATCCAGCCGACAAAACAAACTCATCTGCCTTTAAGGTTTGGTTTTTGGTTTTAATAGCTTCAATTCTACCGTTGGTTACAACTAAATCTTCCACTTTTTCATTGGTAAAAAACCGAACTCCTGCCTCTTTTAAATGGGCTTTCATTTCCTCCATGAATTCTTGGGGTGTGGTATGGGAATCGCATTTATAATAGGTGGCGCCTTTAATGTTAAAGGTTACATCTGGTTCAAGCACTTTTAGTTCTTCTTTACTTAATTCAATAACATCCAAACCTTCTCGCTTTGCCATATGTGCAGTTTCAATTTCGTCATCGAGCATTTTATCTGTTTGACACAACATGAGCAAGCCTTTTTTCTCGTACTGAAAATTAAATTGTTCCTCTTGTTTGATGTCATCGTATAAACTCTGACTTAATAAGGTGATACTTTTAATAGCTGGAATGGCTTTTTTAACGTGATTGGCATTACACGATTTATTAAAAGCTAAGGTCCACTTCAAAAAATCGGGATCTAATCGTGGTTTTATATATAAAGGACTTGCAGGGTTAAACATCCATTTCAAGCCTTTTTTCATAACTCCTGGAGCAGATAACGGCACCAAATGACTTGGCGACAAATAACCGGCATTGACATACGATGCTCCAGAATCCATGTTGGATTGGTCGATTATAGTCACTTGATGACCTTCTTTTTGAAGGTAGTAGGCAGAACATAAACCAATGATGCCACCTCCTATGATAATACAGTTTTTCAATGAAATAATGAGTTGTTTGTTATTTGTTATTTGTTATTTGAAAAATAATTCATTTTATTAGGCTCCTAGTCAAGTTGCAAACAACTTAAATAACCTGAAAACCTAAAGCATAAGGATCGTCTTCAACATCAATAGTAATGGTATTATGCCCATAAATTTTTGCCCAACCTTTAATGCTTGGGATGATGGCCAATTTCCCATCTAAGGTAGTTTCTTTTTCTACACGTCCAATAAAGGTACTTCCTATAAAACTCTCGTGGATAAAATCTTCTCCAACTTTTAATTTTCCTTTGGCATATAATTGTGCCAATCTAGCTGAAGTTCCTGTACCACACGGACTTCTATCTATGGCTTTGTCTCCATAAAACACGGCATTTCTTCCTGAAGATTTTGAATCAATAGGTGTTCCTGTCCAAAGTAAATGAGTCACATCCTTGATGGTTTCATTTTCTGGATGAATGAACATATTCGGATACGTCTCGTTGATACGCTGTCTAACTACTTGGGAATATTGAATGATTTTTGAAGCTGAAAAATCTTGAACTCCAGAGAAATTTTTCTGCGGATCTATTATGGCATAATAATTCCCTCCATAGGCCACATCGAAAATAATATCACCCAATTCCGGGCATGCAACTTTTAAACCTTCTGCTGCTAAAAAACTTTTTACATTAGTCAGTTTTACCCAATCTACTTTAGTTCCTGTTTGTTGATATTCAATTTCTATCAAACCTGCAGGAGCTTCCATCTTAATTTTTCCTGGAACTTTTGGAATTACCAAACCTTCTTCAATAGCAATGGTAATAGTTCCAATAGTTCCATGTCCACACATGGGCAAACATCCCGAGGTTTCTATAAACAGAACAGCAAAGTCATTTTCAGGATCGTGTGGAGGAAATAAAAAGCTCCCACTCATCATGTCGTGACCACGAGGCTCAAACATAAGCCCTTTCCGAATCCAATCGAATTCCTTTAAAAAATGCTGACGTTTTTCACTCATAGTATTCCCGACCAAGTCCGGACCACCCTGTTTAATAACCCGTACGGGATTTCCACAAGTATGAGCATCAATACAAACAAAAGTGCCTTTATTCATTTTTTGTTTTCTGAATATAATTTGTTACACGGGTTTCCATGATGGCTAAAGTAACGGTGCCTTCACCTAAAATGACTTCATGAAATGCTCTGATATCGAATTTGTCTTTTAATTCTGTTTCAGCTTTTTCACGTAGTTCCCTGATTTTAATTTCTCCAATTTTATAGGATATGGCTTGTCCTGGCCATGAAATATACCTATCCGTTTCAGTGGTTACTTCATGCATGGATAAGGCTGTATTTGCAGCCATATAATCAATAACTTCCTGACGGGTCCATCCTTTTGCGTGAACTCCAGGATCGACAACCAATCTACAGGCTCGCCACATTTCATAAGTTAATTGTCCAAACTTCTCATAAGGCGTGGTGTAAATACCCATTTCATTAGCCAAGTATTCGGAGTATAAACCCCAACCTTCGCCATAAGCTGAAAGGTATAAATTCCGTCTAAATTGAGGTATGGAATCGCCCAATTCCTTGTTTAAAGAAATCTGTAAATGATGTCCTGGAACGGCTTCGTGAGCTGTAAGTGCAGGAATGGTATATAAGGTCCTACTAGGTAGATTATAGGTGTTTACCCAATAAAATCCTGCCGTTTTATCATCCTGTGATCCAGAATATCTACCACTGGTATATTTTGGCGCAATGGCCGCAGGAACAGGTACTACTCCATAAGGATTTCGTGGTAGAGTTTTAAAATACTTTGGTAATTCCCCATCTATTCTTTTGGAAATATCTCGAGCAAACAGGAGTAACTCCTTGGGTGTTTTAGCATAAAATTGTGAATCGGTTCTAAGAAATTTCAGAAAATCGGCAAAGCTTCCTTTAAAACCCAAATCGTCAATAATAACTTGCATTTCAGCTTTAATTCTAGCTACTTCCTGCAATCCTATTTGATGAATGTCTTCAGCCGTATATTGATTGCTAGTGGTGAAAAAATTAATTCTATTTTGATAAAATGCTTCTCCATTTGGGATGGAAGTAATCCCTAATTCTTTGCGGGAATTTGGAAAATATTCAGTTTCAAAGAAATCTTTAATCTTTTGATACTGAGCCACTACATCGTTTTCTATACTTATTTTAGCAATAACCAACACACTGTCCTTTTGCTGCATGCTAAGACCTTTGGGTAACTTTTTAAAAGGTGCGTAAAATTCACTTTGTGTATAATCCGTTACAAGATGACTGTTATAGGAAAAACTGTAATCCCCAAAAACTTCTTTGGGTTGCGACATCCCTTCTTTGACACTTTCGCGTAACAGCGCTAGATTATAAGCTACTTTTTTAGGCAATTCACTTAATTGATTTAAATAGGCTTTAACCTCCGTATAATTAGCGAACGTTGTTTGGGCCATCCGACTTAAATTCAGATGAAAAGCCGATTCAGAAGTAAGAGCGTGTAGATAGGTTTTATACGTATTGGAATCGATTTTATCTTGAAGAACAAATTGCAATAAGTCCAAAGAAATTTTCTCCGATTCCGAGAGCATGCCTTCATTTACTTTTAAAAGTTGCTTTTGAAGTTCTTGGGCAAAATTCGCTTCCTTTTGATAGAATTCAATCGTATTTTCAACGGATTCGTAAGGTTCAAAATCGTATTTCCTTTCTGTTTCATAGATTTTAATAACATCTTCCAACAAAACCTCTGACGATATGTTTTCTTCAGTTTCCTTTTTACAGGCCAGAATACTTATAAACGAAAAGCATATTAAAAGTTTTGAAACGCTCATAGAATTAAATGGTATCTGTTGTTGGCTTATTATTAATTAAACGTGAGATTTTCAAGGGATTTTCATTCTTTAATGCATCTGGCAATAAATTATTTGGCCAATCTTGATAACTAAAAGGTCTTACCCAACGCTTGATGGAATGAATTCCAACTGCCGTAAAACGACTATCTGTCGAAGCTGGATATGGGCCGCCATGAACCATGGACGGGCAAACCTCAACACCTGTGGGCACACCATTGTAAATAAGACGTCCTACGCGATTTTGAAGTGCTGCTATAACTTGAGGATAATGCATGGCTTCCTCATTATCTGCAATTAGAGTTCCTGTTAACTGCCCTTCCAATTTGGAAATAATCTGTTCTAGTTGCTCTATATGTTCACATTGAACAACCATAGAATAAGGTCCAAAAACTTCTTGATGCAACGTGCTGTTATTTAAAAAAGTTAATCCTTCTACAGTAGTCACTGTTTGTCTGGCATAATTGGTTTTAACTTCCGTATCGAAATCCGCCACAACCGTTAATTCGGGTTGCGATAGGGCTTTTTGCTTCTTAGCCTCATAAGCACCAATTATATTTGGATGCAACATACAGCTTGGTTCAATCTGTATGATTTCATGAGATAAAACCTGAATAAAATGGGATAAGGCCTCCCCTTTAACTCCTAGCAACAACCCTGGATTGGTACAAAACTGTCCGGTTCCTAGAGTAATGGATCCCGCATAGGTTTTTGCTAAGGCTTCTCCTCTATTTTTTAAAGCTTTTGGCAAAATAACTACGGGATTAATACTTCCCATTTCGGCAAAAACCGGAATAGGTTCTTCTCGTTTTGCAGCTAAATCGTATAAAGCGCGTCCGCCACGAATACTTCCTGTAAAACCAACAGCTTTCACACCTGGATGAGACACCAATTGGGTACCAACTTCAATCCCACTGCTATTTAGATTGGAAAACACCCCATTGGGCATGCCTGTTTTTTCAGCTGCTTTAATAATTGCAGAGGCAACCAATTCGCCTGTTCCAGCATGCATGGGATGAGATTTAACTAAAACCGGACAACCAGCAGCCAAGGCGGCAGCTGTATCTCCTCCTGCGGTTGAATACGCCAAGGGAAAATTACTAGCTCCAAAAACAACTATAGGGCCTAAAGGCAGCAACATTTTTCTAATATCCGATTTCGGCAATGGCTTTCTCTCTGGTTGTGCGGTATCGATACTTGCTTCCACCCAAGAACCTTCTTGGAGCAATTCGGCAAAAGCACGTAATTGCCCAACAGTTCTTCCTCTTTCTCCCAGAGCACGTCCTTCTGGCAAACCGGTTTCAGAACAATATGTTTCTATTAATTCTAATTCCAATGCTAAAATTTCGTCTGCTATGGCATTTAGAAATTCAGCTTTCTTCTTTCCAGAAACCTGTCTATAGGTTTTAAATGCCTTGGAAGCAAGACGCACGGCTTCGTCTATTTCCTCTTCTGTCGCCTCGGTATAACGAGGTGCGTTTTCAAGATTCAGCTGCGGATTAAAAGTGTTATACGTTTTGTTTCCTTTTGCCGAAAGTTGATTTCCTATATAATTTTTTCCTGTTATCATAAGCCTCCTCAAATCCCTCTAGAGAAGGGATTTTTTGTTTTATGCATTAGTAATTCATTTTAAATGTCTTCCAACATCAACAAGATGATACAACACTTGGGTTGAAAAGGAAGATCTACTTATAAGTCTTATTAATTGGACGTTTTCCTATAACAGTCCTTTCTTAATAGAACCTGTATTTACTTCCTTAAAGGTAAAAAATTAGCTCCTAACTTTTAGAAGTTTAAAGGTTTTTATAATCTGGAAGTATTGGTCTGTTTTTCAAACAATCATCAATCACTTTTAAAACATGTTTGCGTTCATCTCCCATAATTGGTAATCGAGGAGCTCGAACGTTTTCCGATCCGATGCCTGTAGCCACTTCTGCCAATTTTATATTTTGGACCAATCTTGGAACGATATCCAATTCCAACAAAGGCATAAACCATCTATAAATTTCTAAGGCTTCTTTAATTCTACCTACTTTTTGCAACTCGTAAATCGCTACGGTCTCGGCAGGGAATGCACAAACCAGTCCGGCAACCCAACCATCGGCACCTATTAATAAGCTCTCCAAAGCTATGGTATCGACCCCGGTCATAATTTTTAAACGATCTCCGAAGTAATTTTTTATTCGTGTAATATTAGTAGTATCTCTTGTTGATTCTTTTACTGCTTCTATATTGTCGTATTTTAATAATTGGTCGAACATCTCCATAGTTATCTTAACCTTATAATCTACTGGATTGTTGTAAACCATTATCGGCAAAGAGGTATTTGTAGCTACAGCTTTATAAAACTCAACAGTTTCTCTATCGCTAGAAGTATATCTCATTGGCGGCAACATCATCAAGCCTCCTGCCCCGTCTTCTTCGGCCTTGTGAGCTGCTTGAATAGCCGCTTTAGTTGTTTGTTCGGCAATATTAATAAATATAGGAACCTGTCCTTTCACCAAATCAACTGCTGTTCGTGTTAAGGTTCGTTTTTCCTCGTCCACCAAAGTACTTGCTTCCCCTAAGGTACCACCAAGTACAATGCCATGCACACCGGCTTCCATTTGTGCACGAATATTAACTTCAAACATTTTTAAATCAAGTTCATCTGCATCCGTGAACTTGGTTGTAACTGCTGGCATAATGCCTTTCCATTGAATACCCATAATATAAATTGTTTAAATACACACAAATTTACTTAAGATTTGAACTTAACTATAAGCTGTTTTTATCCAACTATTATACTATGTTATCCAATATTTTATAAAAATAAATTATAATGCTTAATTTTGTATTTAATATGAAGTTTTAAGAATGAAAGTCCTTCCCTTTAAAATACCAAAACCAGAGTTGGCCAACCTAGTCTATCAAGTAGATTTAGAGCCTCACTTTTATGATAAATTACATCAGCATGAAGACATACAGTTGAGCTTGATTATTCAAGGCGAAGGAACTCTAATTGTTGGCGATGCCATTAATTATTACAAAACTGGCGATATTTTAATTATGGGAAGTCAGCAACCTCATGTATTTCAAAGCGACAGAGAGCTGGAAGAAACGTCACACATGCAAACCCTATTCTTTACAAAAACGAGTTTTGGAAGCGAATTTTTTAATTTGGAAGAATTGGCCGAAATACAAGTGTTCTTTAAACGGGCCATTCACGGATTTAAAGCAACCTCCAACCAAGAGGAAATACGAGGACTTTTTGCGAAAATAGAAAGCGCAAGCAAGCTAGAACGCTTTATCATCTTATTAAAATTATTGAAACTACTTTCCATTTGTGAGTATAAAAGCCTATCCTCGTTTATTTACGAAAAAAGCTTCTCTATAACAGAAGGAGAGCGCATGAGAGATGTTTTCGATTATACCATGACACATTTTAACAAGGAAATTACTTTGGAGTCGGTAGCCGATGTGGCCAACATGACAAAAACGGCCTTCTGTAAATACTTTAAAAAGTACACGAATAAAACCTACGTGGTATTTCTAAACGAACTACGCATAGAACATGCTTGCAAACATTTAGTATCCAATCAAGACATTACTGTGGCCGATGTAGCCTATAAGGTGGGTTTTAATAATATATCCAATTTTAACCGACAGTTTAAAAAAATAAAACACAAAACACCATTGGTTTATAAACAGGAGAGTTTTAAGCACTAGCTATAAAATAAAAAAAGGTCTATACATAAGTATAAACCTTTTTGTTCTGTGGGCGATGAGGGATTCGAACCCCCGACCCTCTGGGTGTAAACCAGATGCTCTGAACCAACTGAGCTAATCGCCCTTCGTAATTGGATTGCAAATATAGATTAGTTTTCCATATTGCAAAAGTTTTTTTGAAAAAATTTTAAATTATTTCTGCAACTACAAAAGTACTGCCTCCAACATAGATTAAATCTTTCTCTGAAGCTTGTTTTTTAGCCGCACTTAAGGCCTCATTTACACCTTGATAACTCGTTCCTTGAAACCCTTCCGCCAAGAATGCTGCTTCCAATAAATTAACATCCATGCCTCGAGGAACATCTGGTTTACAAAAATAATAAGTGGCCTTTTTAGGCAAAATGTCCAAAATACTGCTCAAATCCTTGTCGTTTACTACGCCAAAAACAATATGTAAGCAATTAAAGGACGTTTCTGCCAATTGTTTTACCACATAATTCAACCCTTCTTTATTATGTGCCGTATCGCAAATAATTTTCGGTTGTTCTTGTAATACTTGCCATCTTCCTTGTAAACCTGTATTTTTTACTACCTGCAACAAGCCTTTTTTAATCTGTTCTATTGAAATTTCATAGGATTTTTGTTTTAGAACCTCCAGAGCTTGCAAAACTGTTTTAATGTTTTTCTGCTGATAACTCCCTTTTAAATCACTAGGAAGAACCTCATGAATTAAAGTGTCGGCAAAATAAATATCTGAATGGTTCTTTTTGGCAAGCTCTTGAAACACCTGTTTTGTTTCGTTTTGGGTTTCTCCAATAACCACAGGAACACCAGGCTTTATAATACCCCCTTTTTCAAAAGCAATGGCTTCCAGGGTGTGTCCTAAGAATTGGGTATGGTCAAAACCAATATTGGTAATTACGGAAACTTCAGGAGTAATAATATTTGTAGAGTCCAATCGGCCACCTAAACCCACTTCAATAACCGCAATATCCACTTTTTCTGAAGCAAAATACGCGAAGGCCATCCCTGAGGTCATTTCAAAAAAAGACAGGTGTTGCGATTCCAAAAACGCCTTATTTTGTTTTATAAACTCACGAACAAAAGTTTTGCTTACAACTACACCGTTAATACGAATACGCTCTCTAAAGTCCTTTAAATGCGGAGAAGTAAACAAACCAACACGATAACCAGCTTCCTGCAATACAGACGCTAGCATGTGGCTTGTAGAACCCTTTCCATTGGTTCCTGCTACGTGAATGGTTTTTAGTTGATGTTGTGGATTTTTTAAATGTTCTGCTAATAAAAGAGTGTTCTTTAAATCGGCCTTATAAGCCGATTTCCCCTGTCTTTGATACATGGGAAGTTGAGAGAACATCCAATTAACCGTATCCTGATACGTCATTTTGAAGTTTGATTTGTATGACTACTGACCTATATTGAAGTTGACTTTAACAAAACCTACCTGTCTATCCGGAGCCTGACTATCTGCTCGCCATTTATGCGACAGAGCAATTTTTTTGGCAGGTTCCAACAAACAAGCTGCTGTATTGGTGGTGCCTTTTACTCCAGGAATAGCCTCTACAACATCGCCGTTTCTATTCACAACAATCTTTACGATGACCATTCCAGATTCGTTACACTCTTGTTTAAATAGTTTCTTGCTTGGAGCACCTCGGCCTTTCAATCCATAACCAACGCCACCACTTCCAGAACCAGCTTCTCCAAAATAACTAGCGGCATAAGGATCGCCATCCAGCTGCCCTTTATCGCCTGCTTTATTGTCGTTCCCTTCACCTCCGGATTCTTGCCCGTCAGATTTGCTGACTCCTCCAATCAACGCATCTAACTTCTTCTTTTTAGCTTCTTTTTCAGCTTGTTCTTTAGCTACTTTATCAGCTTCAGCTTTGGCTTTCGCATCTGCTTTAGCTTTGGCTTCTGCTTGCGCTTTTGCCTGGGCATTTGCTTCTTTTTTAGCTTTGGCATCGGCATCCTTTTGCTTTTTTATGGCAATAGTCTCCTCGCTATCATCGGTTAGAAGATCTTCAGCTTTAGATTTTGAACTTGCGGCTGCAGCCTGTTTCTGTTCGGGTTGCTTAACAGTTTCTTGAGGCTCTTCTTTAACTTCTCTAGGTTCCGACTTAATAGGTTTGGTAGGTTGCACATCGCCACTTCCAAAATCTGTAGTTCCAAAGTTAACCGCTATGCCATACTCTTCAGGAGGATCCATATATTCCTTACCAACAACAAACAGCAACAAAATAATAAGTACGGCAATAAGCGCTGTAAGCTTTGCCGAATTACGTTCGTGTATGGTTTCGAAATATTTCATGTGTTATATTTATGTTCTATCAAAAGTCACTTGGAAGATCCAAATAAGTATTCCCCAAGTGTTTAAAGATCAAACAATGAATTTTTTATGTATCTAATTAGGTTTTACTGCCAAAATAACTTTAAACTTATTTCTATTGGCAATATCCATAACTTTTACTACATGTTCAACAGGAACAGATTTTTCTGCCCTTAATACCAAAGTGGGTTTATCTTCTGCAGATAAGGCTGCAATAAGCTCCGATTCCAAGACACTTTCTCCAACTCGTTTTTGGTCTATATAATAAGTCAAGTCTTTTTTAATACTTACGGCAACCGATCTTTTGTTTTCAGTTTTCCCACTAGCTGTAGGCAATAATATGTCTATCGCATTGGTGGTTACCAAAGTGGATGCTAGCATAAAAAAGATAAGCAACAAAAACACAATATCCGTCATGGACGACATATTGAATTCTGGGGTTACCTTATTTCTTCCTCTTAAATTCATTAAATAGGTTCGTTTAAGTGATCTAAAAACTCTAAGGAATTTGCTTCCATTTGATACACAACCTTATCTGTTTTTACCACAAGATGATTGTATGTAATATAGGCAATAATACCCACAATTAAACCTCCAACAGTAGTTGTCATGGCGGTATATAATCCGTCGGCTAAAAGTTTAATGTCTATTTGACCTCCCGAATTTGCGATTTCAAAAATAGAGAGAATCATCCCAATTACAGTTCCAAGGAATCCAATCATCGGCGCTGCTCCAGAAATAGTTGCCAAAACGCTCACGTTTCTCTCTAGACTGTAAATCTCCAAGCGGCCCGCATTTTCAATGGCGGTATTAATATCCTCTAAAGGCTTGCCAATTCGCGTAACGCCTTTACTAATCAATCGTGAAACCGGTGAATTTACTTGAGCGCACAACATTTGGGCAGAATCCATTTTTCCATTGGAAATATGATCTTTAATTTGATTCATAAAATTAGCATCTATTTTTGACGCAGCCTTGATGGCAAATAAACGTTCAAAATAAATGTAGGTCGCTACAATTAATAGAACAAATAAGATGGTTATAATAACCATCCCAGCAGTTCCTCCACTAGTTATTAACTCTATAATGGATAAGGTTTTTTGTACTGGCTCCCCATCCGTAAGCAACTCTGCACCTTCTTGAGCATCTTGCAACATTGAATTTATCATATATTATTTCTATTATTAGTTTATAACGTTAGTTTGTATTTAAAATTATATTAAAAGATGGTTCGTGTAAACATAAATGCTATAGCACCCACCAAGAAACCAATTAAGGCCAACCATGCAATGTTTTTTAGATACCAGAAAAAGTCTATTTTTTCCATGCCCATAGCCACAACTCCCGCAGCCGAACCAATAATCAGCATACTTCCACCTGTTCCTGCAGAATAGGCTATAAAGTGCCAAAGCTCGTTATCGATAGGTTCAGAGAACATTCCTAAACTGGCTGCCACCAAGGGTACGTTGTCAATAACGGCAGATCCAACTCCCAATAGCAAGACAACCAAATCCGAAACTCCTTCATGGTGCAACTCGGTTCCTAACATAGGCATATGTGTTTGCAAACTTCCTGCAAAATTAAATAAAGTACCTAAAGATTCCAAAGCGGCTACTGCCATTAAAATTCCTAAGAAAAACAAGATACTTGGCATTTCAATTTTAGATAGCGAATGATGTACCGGACTGTGATGCCCTTGAAGATCGGCACTTTCATCACCATCATAAGTTAAAGCAAACTTTCTATTGCTATATATTTCAGCAAATGTGGCAACAACACCTAGTGCCAACATCATCCCTACATAAGGCGGCAAATGTGTTAAGGTTTTAAAAATGGGTACAGAAATAATTCCACCTAAACCTAAATAAAGCATAATAGAACTGTATTTACTTGTTGGTTTAATAGTTTCTTCGTCTGGTGTTGGTATGGTTCCTTTAAAGGCTGGTAAAAAGGAAGCAATAAAAAACGGCACCATCATACATAATAAAGCCGGAATAAATAAGTACACAAACAAATGTCCTGTGGTTACTTTTTTACCAATCCAAAGCATGGTTGTTGTAACATCGCCAATGGGCGACCAAGTTCCCCCAGCGTTTGCTGCAATAATAATTAAACCAGCATACCAGATACGGATATTTCTATCCAATACAATTTTTTGTAAAATGGAAATCAGTACAATCGTTGCAGTTAGGTTATCGATAATAGCTGAAAGGAAAAATGCTAAAAATCCAAAAATCCATAAAATACGTTTTTTGCTATTGGTCTTTACGTAGGATTTAATGGTTGAAAAGCCATCAAAATAATCAATGATTTCAACTATGGTCATAGCTCCTAATAAGAAAACAATAATTTCGGCAGTCTTCCCTAAATGATGCAAAAGGGTTCCTTCCATAATATGGAATTTCTCCTCCAAGCCTAAACTACCAAAGTTCTCTATCAGCGTATGTTTAGCCGAATCGAACCATTGCGGAAAAGTATCTATCCCCAAAGCCACTAAAGCCCAACAAATAGCCATCATGACTAAAGCAGGAATAAGTTTATCAATTTTAAAATTATGCTCTAAGGTAATGGCTAAGTAGCCCAACACAAATACTATTATGATAATTGTTTCCATAAAAATAATCTATTACACAAGTTGTTTTAATGCAATTTCGAATGCGGTTTCGCTAATATTAATCTTAGAATTATTTTGGTTGTATACATTCTGAATGACGTTTCTAATGGTTTCTGAGATATCATTAAAAATAGCCTCATCTGTCATTTCTACTCGTGCTTCCATAAAATAGGCAAATACACGAGCCATACCACAATTGGATATAAAATCTGGAATTAGGCTAATACGCTTATCTGTATGTTGCATAATAGGTCCAAAAAATATTTCTTTATCGGCAAATGGCACATTGGCACCACAGGAAATAACTTCCAGTCCGCTTGCTATCATTTGGTCAATTTGATCTCTGGTTATTAAACGGGAAGCTGCACATGGTAAAAATATTTCAGCTTGTATGCCCCATATTTTCTTATTGATTTCCTCAAAAGGAATGAGGTTGTTTGCTTCTAAAGTATTTCCTGTTTTGGCTAAAAAGAGTTCGGTAATTTCTTCAAAGGTAAAACCATCTTCCTTGATAAGTCCACCAGAAATATCTAAAATTCCAACAATTTTAGCTCCCATTTGTGAAAGATAAAAAGCAGCAGCAGCTCCAACATTTCCAAAACCTTGAACAACTACTTTCTTGTTTTTTACTTCACCACCATATATATGATAATATTGTTTAACGGCTTCGGCTACGCCAAAACCAGTAATCATATCGGCTATTCTATATTTTCTTTGAATACTTGGAGAGTACCCTGGGTTTTCAATAATTTTTACAACGCCTTGTCTTAATTGCCCGATTCTATTGATTTTTCCTGCTTCAGAAGCCTTAAAATGCCCGTTAAAAACACCTTCCTGCGGATGCCAAACACCTGCACCTTCCGTCATTGGTATCACTTCATGGACTTCATCCACATTCATGTCACCTCCAGTACCATAATAGCTTTTCAATAAAGGGGAAACCGCTTTAAACCAACGCTCTAAAACTCCTTTTTTCCGTGGGTCATTAGGATCGAAATTAATACCAGACTTGGCGCCTCCTATGGGAGGTCCAGAAACAGTAAATTTAACTTCCATGGTTTTGGCAAGAGATAAAACTTCGTTTATATCCAAGCCCTTTCGCATTCTAGTCCCACCGCCAGCGGCACCGCCTCGAAGAGAGTTTATAACTGTCCAGCCTTCTGCTTCGGTTTCTGGATCTTTCCAATTAAATATTATTTCTGGTTCTTTATTTTCGTACTTCTGAAGTAATTCTTTCATTGGGTGAGATTCCTTTTAAAACAAATGAAAAGATATGTAAGATTAAAAATTCGTGAAATATGAATCCTCAAAACCTCAACATGTCTTTTGGTTGATTAGTTAATAAATATGCAAACAAATATAAAAAACTAATAGGCTTCTTTATTAAAATTCCCATAAATTTAATCATTAAAAATTATTCCCGAACTATGATCCTGTTTTGCCCCTGTAACACTGCTTAAACAGTTCACTTCGTTTTCAAGTTTTAAGACACCTAAAAACCCAAAAACCAAGGCCTCTTTAAATTCTACCAAAGTAGGTTCTGGAAGGATTAATTTATTGGAAGTCTTCTCTTTAATTCTGGACATTAAGAAGGAATGATAAGCACCTCCGCCAGTTACCAAAACTTGGGCTTGTTCTTTTTGGTTAATCACTGTGGAAATTTGAATGGCAACATGCTCTACAAAAGTCCGTAAAACAGTTTTCACGGGCAATTGAAAAGAATCAATTAAAGGGAATATCTCCAGCTTTACCCATTCCAATCCTAAGGATTTTGGAGCCGCTTTTTTATAAAACTCCAAAGCGTTTAACGCATTTAAAAGGCCTAAATTAACATCTCCAGTGGAGGCGATGCTTCCTTTATCGTCAAAATCGAATCCCAATAAAGCGACATAGTGGTTTAAAACGATGTTCACTGGACAAATATCGAAAGCAATTCTATGGATTTCTATGTCTGTTGAAATATTTGCAAATCCGCCTAAGTTCAAACAGAAATCGTACTTAGAGAATAACAATTTATCGCCAATGGGCACCAAAGGAGCTCCTTGGCCACCAAGAGCCACATCTTGAACCCTAAAATTACAAACTATGGGAGTTTTTAAAATTTCGAAAAGACTTGGTAAATTCCCTATTTGATAGGTCATTCCCTTGTCTGGCTGGTGCAAAGCAGTGTGTCCATGCGAACAAATGGCGTCTATACCCGTAAGCTTATTCACAACTATAAAATCCTGTATCATGGAAGCCAAATACGGCGTATATGCCTCATCTATTTCTTGAAGTTCTTCAATAGATTTAGAAACTAAATGTTTCAGAACATGATACCAGTCTTTTGTATATGATTTGGTTTCAGATTTATGAATTTTATAATGCCAATCCCCTTCATTTTTAGTAAAACTGGCATCCACCAAATCCACCCCATCCAAAGAGGTTCCAGACATAACACCAATAACGCGATATACGGATTTATTCATATCCCGTAAAAATAACAATCCCTTTTGAAAAAATGCTAATAAAAAAGTATCTTTGTGCACTTTCAAAAATTAATATTACAATTACAAGAAACTATGGATTTTAATCTAACAGAAGAACATATAATGATTCGCGATGCCGCTCGCGATTTTGCACAAACCGAATTACTTCCTGGTGTTATTGAACGCGATAACGCTCAAACCTTCCCAAATGAACTCGTACGTAAAATGGGTGACCTTGGATTTATGGGAATAATGGTAGATCCAAAATATGGTGGTTCTGGCATGGATGCGATTTCTTATGTGTTGGTTATGGAAGAATTATCCAAAATAGATGCTTCGGCTTCTGTAATGGTTTCTGTAAACAATTCGTTGGTTTGTTTTGGTTTGGAGGCCTATGGAAATGATGAACAAAAGCAAAAATACCTCACCAAATTAGCTAAAGGCGAAGTTATTGGCGCATTTTGCTTAAGCGAACCTGAAGCTGGTAGCGATGCTACGTCGCAAAAAACAACCGCTATAGACATGGGAGACCACTATGTTTTAAACGGAACAAAAAACTGGATTACCAATGGAGGTCGTGCCGAAGTGTATTTAGTAATTGCACAAACACATAAGGAAAAAGGCCATAGAGGAATCAATGCTTTTATTGTTGAAAAAGGAATGCCTGGATTTGATATTGGACCAAAAGAAGATAAATTAGGAATTAGAGGAAGCGATACGCATACCTTACAATTTAATGATGTAAAAGTACCAAAGGAAAACAGAATTGGAGAAGATGGTTTTGGTTTTAAATTTGCCATGAAAACTCTTTCTGGTGGTCGTATAGGAATTGCTGCACAAGCCTTAGGAATTGCCGCTGGAGCTTACGAACTTTCTTTAAAATACTCCAAAGTACGTAAAGCATTTGGAACGGAAATATGCAACCACCAAGCCATTGCCTTTAAAATAGCCGATATGGCCACAGAAATTGAAGCTGCCAGAATGTTGGTAATGAAAGCGGCTTGGGATAAGGATCAAGGAAATAACTACGACATGTCTAGCGCTATGGCTAAGTTGTATGCCTCTCAAGTAGCCATGACACATACCGTTGAAGCGGTACAAATACATGGTGGTAATGGGTTTGTAAAAGAATACCATGTAGAGCGTTTAATGCGTGATGCAAAAATTACCCAAATTTATGAAGGAACCTCAGAGATACAAAAAATTGTAATCTCGAGAGGCGTTCTAAAAGATTAAGCTGTAGTTTCAAAATCAGAAAATAAGACAAATAAAAAAGTCCGAACTAATATTAGTTCGGACTTTTTTAATTTCAACCTATCGTTTATGATGGAGGAAGATATATCAACGAAGCTCTTGCAATGGAATAATATAACTATCTGCTAAGTGATATTTTTCAGATTTTATAATGTTTAATAACCAATCCAAATGGTTTTCAGATTTCCTCCTAAAACTGTAATTTAATCTTGCTTCCATAATAATAGTGTTTAAAATTGAACCCACTTAAAGTTACAGATAGAAAAAATAGAATAATAATTTTTTAGGCGAACAGCAAAATTATCACCCTAAAAAACAAGACCTTACTAAAAATACATGATGAAGCGCAAAACTGCTTATAAAACGCCAACCACAAACCAAATAACGGCCAGCTCGCGAGCTGTTCCCACCCAACACCCCGTATGGGCAGGTCGCGACCTGCCCAAAAATCAACTAATCAATATATCGCGAATTCCATGGACAGCATGCGAGCTGTCCTGCCCAATATCCCCGTACGGGCACCTGCCCCCTATAAAGCGGACAGCTCGCGAGCTGTCCCTACAAAGAACACACTTTACAATCCCCTTTTTCCTTTATCTCTCCAACCAAAACACCTTTACTATTCATTTTTAAATCGCAACAATCCATATAACCTTGGGTTATTAATTTCCTGGCTCGTTGTATTTGCGACTTGATGGTTGGCAAGGGTAATTGCAGTTTTTCTGCAACCTCTATTTGCTTCAAACCTTTAATATCGGCTAAAAACAAAGGCGTTCTGTATTTTTTTGGTAACTGCATAATAATACCATGTAAACAATCCAGTTTGGTGTGTTCCTTTGCATCTTCTTCAAAATACAAATCTTCTTGAGTTTGTGGAGTCCCTGTTTTATTTTGTCTAAAATAATCCAGAACTGTATATCTAGCTATGGAAAACACCCAAGCCTTGAGCTTGTCTTCATCTTTAAGGGTGTCTTTTTTAGTGTGTATTTTAATAAAGCTGTCTTGGAGTAAATCGTCTGCCACATCTGGGTTTTTCACCTGACCTAAAATAAAGTGTTTTAAGTCTTCAGCATATAGGTTCCAAATAGTCTTTGTAGTCATTCTTCAAAAATTAAAAAAGCAGCTTCTTTAGTGTAAAATTACTAAAAAAGCTGCTGTCATTCTGTTATTTAGCATTCCTTAACAGTTGCAATTGGCACATGTACAGTTTTGACAAGTACAATTTTTACAGTTCCCATCTTTGCAACCAGAACAATTGCAAGTACAATCAGTATTTTTCATTTCAATGTGTTTTTAGGTTCGTATAATAGACGTCGGAATTATTAAAAAGATGCATTCCTATCACTTTTTAATCGAAAACAACATCAAAACTCAATACTCTACACCGCTTTATAAACTTAAATTTTTATATCTGTTTTTTGTCATACGAGTAAAAAATTTGCAAATATCTACGAAACCTACCAAGCCGGCAGGCGGGTCAGCCGGAAACATAAACATGAGAATATGAAAGCTATTACGCCGATTAACATAGAACAAAAACAAAATTTTGAAATTAGTAACTACATATAAAAGTTACTATAATATCAGCATTCATAGCTTTATGATATTTTGCGGACAATCTGGCTTAAATTATAGGGATACCGCAAAATCAAAACACCTACTTTGTTTTTTAAAATTTCTTCCCTTTACTTTCTTCCAGGTAGAATGTATTTTTTAATGCCATCTTTCCCTTTTTCCAATTCACTGCAATTAGGGCATACGTGCACAATTCCTTCTTTAATATGATATCCATCCACATGCTCCTTTACAAAACCTTGAACAAGCATATAGGAGTCTTCGTGATTATTAACGTCCACCTGCTTATCCTTGTACAACGTCCGTATTTTACCATCGTATTCTTGGTACCCCCAACAGAGAGAACAAATTCCCTCCGGAGATTTATTAGTAGTTTCCTCTTCTGGTTTTTTAAAAAAAGCAACTATTGTTTTTATAACATCCATAATATGTGTTTTTCATCCAATTGTAATTTAAGGAATAATCTAAATAATGACAAGGACTCCTAGAGATATCTTAGGGGTGTAATTAAAAAAAACAATCATAACTCTGTAAATTATTTTAAATTTCAGAAAAGAAAGAGTCCTGACTCCAATTTTGTGGATTTAAGTCGATATAATTAGAGATTTTCTCATACGCATCTGGCGTTCTAATAATATGATCATAAAATGAACGTTTCCAAGAAAAATCAAGAAAACCTGTTTCGTGGATTAATTTAGAAGATGTGGTTTTAAAAGCTCCAACCAAACTTGAAAGCGATTTTATTGTCAAGGCCTTCTCTGTTGTTTTCAAACTATCTATCTCAATAATTGCATGCACATGATTGGGCATAACAACATAATTAGTTATAAGCACATAAGGATATTGTTTTTCCAACCACCACAACCTATCTTGAACAATAAGACCAAAGGCATTCAAATTCATAATTTTGCTGACTGGGTTATTATGGAATTCATCAGGAATAATAGAATCATTCCGTACGGACAACCCGCGAGCTGTACTCGTAATCTCAAGAGCTGTCCCCAAAACCTCTCGATCTGTTTTTTCCTTATCAATTTCAACAACCTCACCAAAACAACAGCGCATTTTTTGAACACAAATCGTTACGAAATATAAATTATCTCTAGAATAATCATAGCCTTTCATTCTATTTCGTTTCCTATTTTTCATTCAAATAAAATTTTAAATCAAACACTTAAATATAATTCATTTTTTTCAATCCCACACCCGCATCCGTACGGACAGCTCGCGAGCTGTCCCCAAAATCGCCCAATCAATATAACGCGCAATCAGCACGGACAGCTCGCGAGCTGTCCCTACACACAAACAAAAAAATGCTTCAATCTTGCCATATCACTGCAAAAAAGAAGCATTCTTCTTAAAATATCTATTATTATATCAATACACGCACCCGTACGGACAGCTCGCGAGCTGTCCCCTACAATCACCCAATCAATATAACGCACAATCCGTAAGGACAGCTCCCGAGCTGTCCCTACCCACAAACAAAAAAATGCTCCAATTTTGCCATATCGCAGCAAAAAAAAAAAACATTCTTCTTTAAATATATATTATTATATCAATCCCGTACGGACAGCTCGCGAGCTGTCCCTACCCACAAATAAAAAAATGCCTCAATCTTGCCTTATCACAGCAAAAAAGAAGCATTCCTCTTAAAATATCTATTATTATATCAATACACGCACCCGTACGGACAGCTCTCGAGCTGTCCCCCACAATCGCCCAATCAATATAACGCGTAATCAGCCAGGACAGCTCCCGAGCTGTCCCTACGCTGTCCCTATAGGATTACATATTTCTTCTATATTGTCCGCCTACTTCAAATAAAGCGGAAGTAATTTCACCTAATGAACATACTTTACAGACCTCCATCAAAGCTTCAAAAATATTCTCGTTATGTATGGCTTTCGTTTGAAGTTCTTTCAGCATCTCTTTCGTGTCATTTGCTTTATGAAGATTCTCCAAGGTTTTTATTTGAAATTGTTTCTCTTCTTCCGTAGCACGAATAACCTCTGCAGGTTGAACCGTTGGAGATCCTTTAGAGCTCAAGAACGTATTCACACCAATAATAGGGAATTCACCATTGTGCTTTAAAGTTTCATAATACAAACTCTCTTCTTGTATTTTACTACGTTGGTACATGGTTTCCATGGCTCCAAGAACGCCTCCTCTTTCGGTTATTCTATCAAATTCCAAAAGAACGGCATCTTCCACTAAATCGGTTAATTCTTCAATAATAAAAGAACCTTGGATTGGATTTTCGTTTTTAGCTAGACCTAATTCTTTATTTATAATCAATTGAATGGCCATAGCACGACGCACAGATTCTTCGGTTGGTGTGGTTATCGCTTCATCGTACGCATTGGTATGTAAAGAGTTGCAATTATCGTAAATAGCATACAAAGCTTGAAGCGTGGTTCTAATATCGTTAAAATCGATTTCCTGGGCATGCAAGCTGCGTCCAGAGGTTTGAATGTGGTATTTCAACATTTGTGCTCTAGCATCGGCGCCATATTTATGCTTCATGGCTTTTGCCCATATTTTTCTAGCTACACGACCAATAACTGCATATTCTGGATCGATACCATTGGAGAAGAAAAACGATAGGTTTGGACCAAAATCGTTAATATCCATACCGCGACTTAAATAGTATTCTACGTAAGTAAATCCGTTTGAAAGCGTTAAAGCCAATTGCGTAATTGGATTGGCTCCTGCTTCTGCAATATGATAGCCCGAAATAGACACGGAATAGAAGTTACGGACATTGTTTTCAATAAAATACTCTTGAACATCTCCCATTAATCGCAAAGCAAATTCTGTAGAGAAAATACAGGTGTTTTGTGCTTGGTCTTCTTTTAAAATATCGGCTTGAACGGTTCCACGAACTTG
>NZ_DATGNO010000031.1:0-2934 GCF_035306705.1 Xanthomarina sp. | reverse complement strand
AAATCAGGAATTGAAACCATATCATTCGATAGAGGTGGATATCTGTATCATGGAAGAGTTAAATCATTAGCAGACGGTGCAAGAGAAGCCGGCTTAAAATTCTAAAAAGTTATGTTTAAAAGTTATAAAAACGTAGAATTTGTGAAACCCAGCGGACTTGACCTTAAAGATCGTTTGGTAAGTGTAAACCGTGTAACCAAAGTTACAAAAGGAGGAAGAGCTTTTGGTTTTGCCGCTGTAGTAGTAGTAGGTGACGGAAATGGTGTTGTAGGACACGGATTAGGAAAATCTAAAGACGTATCTGAAGCAATTGCTAAGGCAGTAGAAGATGCAAAGAAAAACTTAGTACGTATTCCATTGCACAACGCAACTATCCCGCATGAGCAAAAAGGAAAGTTTTCAGGAGCAAGAGTTCTTTTAATGCCGGCATCAAAAGGTACCGGGGTTATCGCAGGTGGATCAGTACGTGCAGTATTGGAATCTGCGGGAGTTCAAAACATCTTGAGCAAATCACAAGGTTCATCAAACCCTCACAACGTGGTAAAAGCTACCTTCGACGCTTTGTTGAATATGCGTAGCGCAGCTACAATTGCAAAGCAAAGAGGAATTACATTAGAACAAGTGTTTAAATCTTAATTGTCAGCATTATGTCAAAAGTTAAAGTAAAACAAGTCAGAAGTAAGATTAATTGTCCTGAAAACCAAAAAAGAACTTTGGAAGCTTTGGGATTAAGAAAAATCGGACAAGTTGTTGAGCATGATGATACGCCGACAATCCAAGGAATGATAAATAAAGTTAAACATTTAGTTTCTGTAGAAACTAATTAAAATAACGAATATGAATTTAAGCAACTTAAAACCAGCTGAAGGTTCTGTACACAACCAAAATAAAAGAGTAGGACGTGGAGAAGGTTCCGGAAAAGGTGGTACCTCTACAAGAGGTCACAAAGGAGCCAAATCACGTTCAGGGTATTCCAAAAAACTTGGTTTCGAAGGTGGTCAAATGCCTTTACAACGTAGAGTACCAAAGTTCGGTTTCAATAATATTAACAGAGTAGAGTACGTAGGGATTAACCTTGATACACTGCAAACTTTAGTTGATAATGGTGTAGTTACAGACACCTTAGATATCGAAACACTAATTGATAACAGAATTACTTCCAAAAATAGCTTAGTAAAGATTTTAGGTAGAGGAGAGCTAAAAACTAAATTGAAAGTAACAGCTCATAAGTTTTCTGCTTCTGCAAAAGCAGCAATTGAAGCCGCAGGCGGTGAAGCAGTAACTATATAATATCTTTAAAACTTATGAAGAAGTTTTTTGAAACATTATCAAATATCTGGAGAATAGAAGAGCTAAAGAATAAAATTTTCTTTACACTCGGATTATTACTTGTGTACCGTTTTGGTGCACAAGTAACTTTGCCTGGTATTGATGCAACCAAATTACAAGGTCTATCAAGCCAAACCGAACAAGGATTAGGAGCGCTATTGGACGCATTTACAGGAGGAGCTTTCTCGCAAGCCTCTGTTTTTGCCTTAGGGATTATGCCCTATATATCCGCTTCCATTATTGTTCAATTGATGGGAATTGCAGTGCCTTACCTCCAAAAACTTCAGAATGATGGAGAAAGTGGACGAAAGAAAATGACCCAAATTACCAGATGGCTAACCATAGCCATTACCTTGGTGCAGGGGCCAGCATATATTTATAACTTATATGCTCAGTTACCACCCGACGCATTTTTGCTTGGATTTAACTCATTTTCATTCCTATTCTCTTCCGTGTTGATTTTGACAACAGGTACCGTATTCGCTATGTGGTTAGGGGAAAAAATTACTGATAAAGGAATCGGAAATGGTATATCGCTACTTATTATGGTAGGGATCATTGCCAGAATGCCTATCTCTTTTATTCAGGAAGTACAAACCAGAACTACAGGAGGAAGCGGTGGCGTAATGATGATTGTATTGGAAGTTATCATTTGGTTATTGTTAATTCTTGCTTGTGTTTATCTCACATTGGCGATACGAAGAATTCCGGTGCAATACGCAAGACGAAGCGCTTCCGGAACTTACGATGCATCATCAGTGTCTGGTAACAGACAATGGATACCACTCAAAGTAAACGCTTCTGGAGTGATGCCTATTATTTTTGCGCAAGCAATTATGTTCGTACCACCGGCGTTGGCAGGATTATCCTCCTCAGATACTGCACAGTACATTTCTAATACTTTTGGAAATATATTTGGCTTGGAGTATAACATCGTTTTTGCTTTGTTGATTATCGTTTTCACCTATTTTTACACAGCTATCACAGTACCAACAAATAAGATGGCTGACGACCTAAAGAGAAGTGGAGGCTTTATCCCAAGCATACGACCAGGTGCCGATACTGCTGAGTATTTAGACAGAATAATGTCTTTAATAACTTTCCCAGGATCATTGTTTTTAGCATTTGTTGCAATATTTCCGGCAATTGCCGTATCTTTGGGCGATGTTCAACAAGGGTGGGCAATGTTTTATGGAGGAACATCATTACTGATTATGGTAAGTGTCGCTATCGATACAATACAGCAAATAAATTCTTATTTGCTTAATAAACAGTACGATGGGTTAATGAAGTCAGGGAAAAACAGAAGGTCATTATAATTTATTTATGGCAAAACAACAAGCAATAGAACAAGACGGAACAATCATTGAGGCATTGTCCAATGCAATGTTCCGAGTAGAATTAGAAAACGGTCACATTGTAACTGCACACATATCCGGTAAAATGCGAATGCACTATATCAAGCTTTTACCAGGCGATAAAGTGAAGTTGGAAATGAGCCCTTACGATTTGACCAAAGCACGTATAACATATAGATATTAAAAAAGCAATAAGCTGTAAGTGGTTGGTAATAAGTTTACTTATACCTAAGCTTAAAGCTTAAGC
>NZ_DATGNO010000030.1:0-62743 GCF_035306705.1 Xanthomarina sp. | reverse complement strand
CCTTCAGCAGAGATTTTAACTAAGTACATCCCTTGCTGTAATGCAGATATATCAATAGAGTTGTTCTGCAACCTTAAGCCATTAACTTGAAGTACGTTTTGTCCCAATTGGTTATATACATCTATCTGATTAATATTCAATGTTGTCTTGATGTTAAGAACATTCGATGCAGGATTTGGATATAAAGAGAATGTACTATTAATTTGGTTGTCTTCTACTCCTAATGTGCCTGCTGTAGTAAAACTCCATACCTGAGAAGCTGTATTTCCTGCTGGGTTTACTGAAGTTATATACCAATAATAAGTTGTTGAAGCTTGCCAATCGAAGACAATATTGTTTCCACTATTAAAATTTGTAACAGTCCCAATATCATTTCCTGCTGGAGTTGTACCTAAACTAATATTAAAACTTGAAGCTGCTGCTCCTGTAGGTGGTTCTACCCATGAAAACCCTACTAGTTTATCATTGTTTGCATTAATGGCTACACCAACATTTACAGCTCCATCAGCTGGGGTTGGATTAATTACTGCATCTGGTGCGTTACCAGTAGGTTGTTGTACAACAACATTATCAAAAGCCCACCAGTAGGCCCAATCGCCTTCCCATCTAAATCTAACCTGTGCATTACTAACACCTGCTAATTCAGTAGATACATCAAGGATTTCTGAGCCGTATCCGTATCCGTCACCTGCTACATTAAATTCGTCATAATAAGCTACTTCTACCCATGAAGTGCCATTATAAACTTCTACATAACCTTCACCTCCATAATCTGCAAGAATAAAATGTTTATAAGATAATTTTACAACACTTAGTCCTGTACAGTCAAACACAGGACTTTCTAAAGCTGCGTTTTCCGCTAGGTTATCATTTCCGTATGCGTCACTGTTAAATATTGCATAGTTGCCTGAAAAGTCAGCAATGTCATATAGAAAAGTGTTCCCTGCCGTAAAACCATAAGCTTCACCTCCTGTATCAATGGTCCAAACACCTCCATTTGATAAATCATTATTTGTCCAGCCAGCAGGTAAAGCAAGGGCTGCATCAAAATTTTCGTCTATTAGAACCTGTCCAAAAGAAAGGGTAATTGATAATAAAAATAAAAATAATAAAGTAATTTTTTTCATAGTATATGTTTTTATAAAAATTTAAATTAGCGGCGAACATAAGAATATTATTACATAATTTAACGTATATTTTAAAGAATATAGATCAATAGTATCTTTGCTTCCTTTTTAGTAGTTTTGTTTTTAAGAAATAACCAAATTCTCTTTTGAAAATAGTAGAACAAATAAAACAGCCCATCGCTTACGAAATGGAACTTTTTGAACAAAAGTTTCAGCTTTCTATGTCCTCTAAAGTGGCTCTACTAAATCGAATTACGCATTATATCGTTAATAGAAAAGGTAAGCAAATGCGGCCTATGTTTGTGTTTCTTGTTGCCAAAATGGTTTCTAATGGCGAAATTAGTGAGCGTACTTATCGTGGGGCTTCTGTAATTGAACTTATTCATACAGCTACTCTGGTCCATGACGATGTGGTGGACGAAAGCAACAGACGTCGTGGTTTCTTCTCAATCAATGCACTTTGGAAAAATAAAATTGCTGTTTTGGTTGGCGATTATTTACTTTCAAAAGGCTTGCTGCTTTCCATAGATAACAACGATTTCGATTTGCTTAAAATTATTTCCATTGCCGTAAGGGAAATGAGTGAAGGGGAATTGCTCCAAATAGAAAAGGCCAGGAAATTGGACATTACGGAAGACATTTATTACGAAATTATCCGTCAAAAAACAGCTACTTTAATTGCGGCATGTTGCAGTCTTGGTGCAGCTTCGGTAAAACCAGAATCAGATCACGTTGAACGCATGCGAAAATTTGGCGAGCTTATAGGGATGGCTTTTCAAATTAAGGACGATTTATTCGATTATGGCAATGAGGCCATTGGCAAACCCACAGGAATCGATATAAAAGAACAGAAAATGACCTTACCTTTAATTCACGTACTAAATCGCGCAGATAAAAAAGACAGAAGTTGGCTTATTAATTCTATTAAAAATCACAATAGAGATAAAAAACGTGTCAAGGAGGTTATAAGCTATGTAAAAGAAAAAGGAGGCCTGGATTATGCGGTTTCTAAAATGAAAGAATTTCAAGAGGAGGCCCTTCAAATACTTCAAATATATCCAGAATCTACCTTTAAAAGCTCGCTAGAGTTGATGGTTAATTATGTAATTGACAGAAAAAAATAATTTCTAAATACTTGATTTCAAGTATTATATTCTTGTAAAAACATATTTTTTAAAATAATTCTGTTTCTCAGGCAACCTTTTGCATGATTTTTTCGTCTTTATAAATAGTAGCAGAACAAATCCTTTTAAGTGAAAATAATTCAACTCTACAAAAACGAATCGGTGCTTATTAAAAAAGCCGTTAAAAACAATCGTGAAGCGCAACACGTCTTGTTTGATATGCATGCACCTAAAATGCTGAGTGTTTGTAGGTATTATATTAAAGATGTTCAACACGCTGAAGATGCCATGTTAAATGGTTTTTTTAAAGTGTTTAAAAATCTTAAGAATTTTAAAGCAGAAGGGAGTTTTGAAGGTTGGATTAGACGCATTATGGTTCGAGAATCTATTTCGTTTTTAAGACAAAAAAAGCACATTGAATTTTCGGTGGAACACATTGAGGAAACCAATACCTATTCAAGCCAAATAAACACTGAAATTGAAGTTGAAGAGATCCAGCAATTAATAGATGCTTTGCCAGAAGGATATAAAATGGTATTTGTTATGTACGCCATTGAAGGTTATAAGCATGCTGAAATTGCTGAGCTTTTACAAATAAGTGAAGGTACTTCAAAATCGCAATTATTTAAAGCCAGAAAACTGCTGCAAGAACAGATTAATAAACAAAACAAAACAAGTTATGGCTCCAATTAAATTTGAAGAAAACATCAAGGAGAAGCTGGAAAACAGAACGCTTCAGCCATCTGGTCAAGCTTGGGAAAAGCTTTCAGGGAAACTGGAAATAGATGCTAAAAAAACATCCAATAAAACTTTTTGGTGGCTAGGAATTGCAGCTAGTTTTATAGGAATTCTTTTTATCGGAAATGTGTTTTTTAGCAGCTCAGAAACGAAAGGTAATAAACCTGTAATTGTTGATACAGAACTTAAAGAGATTGACAGCCTTCAAAATAAAAACGAAGAAAAATCCGAGGGAATTATTGTTGACATGGGAGATTCTCAGATAGAAATAGAAGCTATTTTAAAAGAAAAAGTCCAACCAGATGACATTGGAAAAGCCTCCAAAATCTCTAAAAATCTTCAAAATAAACACTTACAAGTTGCTGACGTTGTAACTGTACATATAAATGAAGAGATTATAGATAATTCGATTTTAGAAACACCTTTTACAGGATTAGCACAAACAAATCCCGAGAAAAACACCAACAAAACTGAAACAGATATTGATTCTTTATTAAAAAAAGCACGACAAAATCTCGCTGTTAAACCAATTAAAAATTCTTACAATATAGATGCTCAAGCGTTGCTTGAAGACGTTGAAGAAGATATTGAATCCTCTTTTCGAGACAAGGTTTTCGAGACTTTAATAACAGGATACAAAAAGGTTAAAACTGCAGTGGTCCAACGTAACGATTAACAATTTCATCCATTAAAAAACGAATAATTATGCAAGCAATCACTAAATACCTTGCGCTAATCGCGCTTGTGTTTTCTGTACAATTAATCTCTGCACAGGAAACCACAAACAGGGAGAAAATCGAAGCTTTAGAAAGCAGGAAAGAAAAAGTTATAAGCCAAGAAAAAGAATGGCTTAAAACAGAAGTGGAAGCTGTAAACGTCCAATTGGATAAGGACGAAATTACCCAAGAACAGGCCAACACTCTAAAAGAAGAACTCGCCACCAAACACGCATTGAATATTGAGAATAGGTTGGCCATTTTGGATAACAAGATGGCACTTTTAGAAAGAAATGAAAATGTGCTTAACGATATTGGAAGCAATCCAGACGGTGTTATCATATCCATTGGAAAAGATGAAGATTCTGATACTTACGATTTAAAAAGCATATATGTTGGTTCAAAAACCAGAAAGGAACCTACAAAATACGACCGACGCACCACTAGCGATTTGGTGTTTGCAATAGGGTTTAACAATGCCATAATTGAAGGACAATCGCTAAACGATTCTCCTTATAAACTTGGAGGTTCTGGATTTGTAGAATTAGGTTGGGCTTGGAAAACCAGACTGCTTAACAATAGTAATGCCATCCGTTTAAAGTATGGTGTGTCGTTTCAATGGAACAAGTTGGATATTAAAGACAACCTATATTTTCAAGAAGTGAACAAGGTGGTAACTTTACAAGAATTTCCAATAAACCTTAGCAAATCGAAATTTAGATCTACCAACTTGGTATTTCCTGTGCATTTGGAATTTGGTCCTTCCAAGAAGATTGAAAAGGAAAATTACTTTAGATATTCCACCCATAAAAAGTTTAAAATAGGTGTTGGTGGTTATGGTGGATTTGTAGTTCAGTCCATGCAAAAACTTAAGTATGATGATGTTAATGGCAATTTTCAAAAAGATAAAATCAAGGATTTTAACACCAATAGTTTTGTGTACGGTTTAAGTTCTTATATTTCTTGGGGCAGTGTTGGAATTTATGCCAAATACGATTTATCGACCATTTTTAAAAATCAAGCTATAGACCAAAATAATATCTCGTTAGGCTTGAGGTTCGATATGGATTAGTTTAAGTAGTTAATTTTAATTTAGACCTTTCAGGTTTCAAAAACCTGAAAGGTCTTTTTTTATGAAGTTTTGTCGAGAAACTTCGGAATAAAAGCGATTTTTAAAATTATTAAAAACAATTCGTTTTATTACTTTTACTATTCAATGTATATTGTAGTTTTACAACTTAAACTCTTTTAAAATTGATATCAAGATCGACCATAGACCAAGTATTTGAAACTGCTCGCGTAGAGGAGGTTATTGGCGATTTTGTCCAATTAAAAAAATCTGGGAGTAGCTTTAAAGGCTTGAGTCCGTTTAGCGACGAGCGCTCACCTAGTTTTATGGTGTCGCCTGTGAAACAAATATGGAAAGATTTTTCAAGTGGTAAAGGAGGGAATGTGGTGGCATTTTTAATGGAACACGAGCATTTTACTTATCCGGAAGCCATAAAATATCTAGCCAACAAATACAACATTGAAGTTGAGGAAACCTTGCAAACGGACGAACAGAAAGAGCAAGCAGACGAGCGTGAAAGCTTGTATTTGGTGAGTGAGTTTGCAAGTAAGTACTTTCAAAATATATTACATAAAACAGATCAAGGAAAAGCTATTGGTTTGAGTTATTTTAAAGAACGTGGATTTACTGAAGAAACTATAAAAAAATTCCAATTAGGTTATTCTTTAGATGAATGGCAAGCCTTTACAGACGAAGCTTTGAAACAAGGTTATCAGTTGGAATTTCTTGAAAAATCGGGAGTTACTATTGTTAAAGAAGAAAAGCGCTTTGATAGATTTAAAGGTCGTGTCATGTTTCCTATTAGAAGCATGAGCGGACGAGTTCTTGGTTTTGGAGGAAGAATTTTAATTAATGATAAAAAAGCTGCGAAGTATTTAAATTCGCCAGAAAGTGATATCTATCATAAGAGTAAAGTGCTTTATGGAATTTTTCATGCCAAGCAAAGCATCGCCAAAGAAGACAATTGTTATTTGGTAGAAGGATATACCGATGTGATTCAATTTCACCAAAGAGGAATTCAAAATGTCGTGTCTTCATCTGGAACAGCTTTAACTCCAGATCAGATTCGTTTGATAAATAGATTGACAAAAAACATCACTGTTCTATTTGATGGCGATGAAGCTGGAGTTCGTGCTTCCCTACGAGGTATCGACCTTATTTTGGAACAAGGTATGAACGTGAAGATTTGCACTTTTCCTGCAGGTGACGATCCAGATAGTTTTGCAAAACAAAATACCTTAGAGGAACTTAGTTTATATTTAGAAGAGCATGCCCAGGATTTTATCCAATTTAAAGCCTCCATGTTATTTGAAGCTTCTAAAAACGATCCGATTAAAAAAGCTGAAACCGTTCGGGATATTGTAAATAGTATTTCTAAAATTCCAGATAGAATTAAGCGGGAAATATATATTCAGGAGTGTTCTAAAATCATGGATATTAGTGAAGACGTCTTGTATAGTACTTTGGCACAATCTTCAAAAAAGGATTTTCAAGATGCTAACAAGCAGTTTAGACAAGATCAAGAAGCGTTTAAAGTTATCAAGAACGAACAAGCCCAAAAAAGGGTAGATGTTCAATATGAATTGGAACGGAAAATTATTCAAATCTTATTATTGTATGGAAATAGAACAGAAGATTTTGAAGATTTAATCCTAAAGGAAAACGAAAAGAACGAGTTGATCCTAGAGCCCATAGTACAGCAAGCCAAGGTATTTGAAAAGATATTTTTGGATCTTCAGGAAGATGAAATGGAGTTTACCAACCTAAAGTTTAAGGGGCTTTATTATAAGATAATTGATACCTTAAACCAAAACCCAGAATTTGCTTTAGAGAATTTTGTAAACGATGTAGATGCAGATCTAGCAACAGAAATGACCACTATTTTAATGGAGGACGAGCGTTACACTTTGTCTAATTGGGAGCGCAAGAATATTTATCCGAAAGAGAAAACAGACTCCGTTGCACAATTGGTAAACGAAACAATTTTAAATTTACGTTGCTTTTTAATTAGCAAAAAAATAGACGCACTTAGCCAAGAGACCAAGACTAACTTAGAGGTTCAGTATCGAGAAATCTTAGAAGAGGTTGTTGGTTATAAAAAATTAGATAATCTACTCTCCAGAAAATTAAATAAAGCCCTTTAAATTTCCATTAATTTCGCTCTATTTATTAAATCAACTATATTTTCCACATGTAATTTTTTCATTAAGCGCGCTTTATAGGTGCTTACTGTTTTTTCATTAATTTCAAGTTCTTGAGCAATTTCTTTGTTTTTTCGTCCCACAGAAATAAGTTTTAAAACTTCAATTTCTCTAGTGGAAAGTTTTTTATAAGGAGATCGGGTAGTTTTGTTTGTATGGCGTCCAAAAGCTACTTTACTCGCTAAGTTATTACTTAAATAGGTGCTGCCTTCTCCCACTTTCATAATGGCTTCTTTAATAGTAATTATATTTGCGCTTTTTGATAAATATCCTGAGGCTCCAGCTTTAATGGTATTGATGGCGTAGATTTCTTCGGGTTGCGCAGAAAACATAAGAACTTTTATTTGGGGATATTCCTTAGACAAGCGCCTTAAAGCTGTGATACCATTAAGTTTTGGTAAATCTATTTCAGATAGAATAACATCTGCCGCTTCCTGTTTAAGGAATTCGAAGATGGCTTCTCCATTACTAACCCCTCCAACAACTTTTATGTCCTTGGAAGCAACAAACAAGAGTTCGATGCCTTTTCTTATAATAGGGTGATTATCAACAACTAACAGTTTTATCATGGTGTAAATATTTTAAATATTAAGTAAGACTGTCGAGGCAAAAAAGGTGAATTGGATAAAGTAAAGATAGGAAATTTCTGTTAAATTATAATTGTTTTTATTTTAAATTATTAGGGATCACACAAATAGGGATGGGGTCCATTTTATGTTTGTTGGCTGAGTTTAGACGCTGATAAATTTTAAACACATCTTTTTGCCTGCCTTCAAAATCATCGATACTTTTATTGTTCTTTACCATTTTCATGGCCCATTCTAGCTCTGGATAGGATGCTCCAATTTGATCTTCGTCAGTTCTATCATCACCAAACAAACCATCGCTTGGAGCTGCATTTATAATGGATTCTGGTACTTGCAAGGCTTTGGCTATTTGGTAAACTTCAGATTTTAGTAAATCGGCAATGGGACTTAAATCCACACCGCCATCGCCATATTTTGTAAAAAAACCAACTCCAAAATCCTCTATTTTATTTCCGGTTCCTGCCACCAATAATTTATTTAAACCAGCATAATAGTACAAGGTTGTCATTCGTAATCGTGCTCTTGTATTTGCCAAAGCCATGTCAATAACTGCACGGTCTCCAGTGGCGGTTACTTCGGCTTTAAACGCTTCAAAAACTGGGGTTAAATCGGTTTTAAGGCTGCTTACATTTTTATAGTTTTCTTTCAAAAATGCTAGGTGTTCTTGAGCTCTTGTTACATGAGTTTCTGCTTGGTGTATAGGCATTTCCAAACACAATACCTCCAAGCCGGTTTTGGCACATAAGGTGGATGTTACAGCCGAGTCGATACCTCCAGAAATACCAAGAACAAAACCATTAACCTTAGCATTTACGGCATAATTCTTAAGCCAATTAACTACATAATCGATAACTTTTTCTGTTTGCATTTTGAACGGATTTTAAACAAAGAATCTTACCTTTGCCTAACAAAAGTAAAAGAAACACCTTATTAATAAAAATTAACTAGCTTATTGTTTTATATGAAGAATTTTAGTGTGCTATTTTTTGTGTTAATATCTGTTTTTTCTTGTAAAAAAGAAAGTCAAGTTGAAAAGAAAATAGCCAATATTCCTATCGATTATATTATTGAACGTTTCGATATAGCTTTTGGTGAAACCACGGCAGAAAACTTAACCGAAACAAAAAATGCTTATCCGTTTTTGTTTTCTGAAAAGTACACGGATTCTTTCTGGATAGCCAAGGTTAACGATACCTTACAACAACAATTAACCGAAGAATCGGCACGTGTTTTTCTGGATCTCAAGGAAGAAAAGAAGGAAATAACCCAACTTTTTCAGCACCTTACATATTATTTTCCAGAATTTAAAACTCCAAGAGTAATTACTACGACCTCTACGGTTGATTATAGAAATAAAGTAATTGTAACAGATACTATTGTGCTAATTTCTTTAGACACTTATTTAGGGAGTGACCATGAATTTTATCAAGGCATTCAGAAATACTTGAGACAGGGTTTTGTTAAAGAACAAATTGTTGTGGATATGGCGGCTGAATATTCAGAAAAGTACATTTATCAACAACAGGTTAAAACCTTATTGGATGAAATGATTTACTACGGGAAACAGCTTTATTTTAAAGACTTGGTTATTCCGTTTAAAACAGATGCTGAAAAAATTGGTTATAGCCAAGAACAAATAGATTGGGCAAATGCCAATGAAACAGAAATCTGGCGTTTTTTTGTAGAACGTGAATTGTTATATAGTACAGATGCTTCGCTTCCAAATAGGTTTATAAATCCAGCTCCTTTTTCAAAATTTCAATTGGAGGAAATAGACAGGGAATCTCCTGGAAAAATTGGGAGATATATGGGTTGGCAAATTGTTAAAGCTTATATGGCGAATAACCAAGTGTCCATAAAAGATATGTTGCAGAAGGAAGCAAAAGAAATTTTTAATCAGTCTAATTTTAAACCTAAAAAATAAATGGCAAATACAACATCTGAAATTCAATTAACTGTCGAGCTTGACGAGAATAGAATCCCGGAAAAACTGTTTTGGACAGCCGAAGATGGCGGTATAAACAACGAAGAAGCGAAAGCTATGTTGTTATCTGTATGGGACAGTAAAGAGCAGGAAACCCTTAGAATTGATTTGTGGACCAAAGACATGCCCGTAGATGAAATGAAATTGTTTTTTCATCAAACCTTGGTAGCCATGAGCGATACGTTTCAGAGAGCGACCAATGATGATAAAATGACCGCAACTATGAAAGATTTTTGCGAGTATTTTGCAGAAAAATTAGAGCTAAAAAAATAAGACTGTTTAAAAAGTAAAGATTTTTTGGCACCATAACGTAATGGCAAGTAAAACCAAAGTATTATCAAAAACTTAAATTGATAATTAATGATCTGAAGTTTTTGGTAACCATGAGTTTACCTGAAAAACGTACTTGTTAAACAGTCTTAGTGTAAGATAAAACTAGTCCATTGCCTTATTTTGGAGCAAGGAACTTATAGAGCAAGCCGGCTAAAAGAGCTCCCACAATTGAGGCTATCCAAAAGAGTCGTAATTGGCTTAAGTGTTCGCCGCCAACAAATAAAGCTTGGCTGGTACTTCTAGCAGGATTTACGGATGTATTGGTTACTGGAATGCTGATTAAATGGATTAAGGTAAACGACAAACCAATGACGAAGCCAGCAAATCCAGGTGATGCATTTTTATGTGTGGCTCCAAGTATTACTATTACAAACATAAAGGTCATAACAACTTCAGATACTAGGGCAGCAGTCATACTATATCCGTGTGGAGATAAGTTGGCAAAACCATTGGCTGCAAAACCATCGTTAAGGCTAAAATTAGGGTTTCCACTGGCGATAAGGAATAAAATGCCAGCTCCGGCAATTCCTCCTAAGACTTGTGCTATAATATAGCCAGGTAATTCTTTGCCTTCAAAACGGTTTCCCATCCATAGGCCAACACTAACCGCGGGGTTAAAATGTGCTCCAGAAATATGTCCTAAGGCATACACTCCAGTTAATACGGAAGGGCTACCCCAGCATAGCCAATTCCCAATTCTGGAACACCTGCAGCAAGCACAGCACTGCCACAACATCCTAGGACGAGCCAGAAAGTTCCAATAAATTCAGCTAAAAGTTTTTTCATGTTTTTAATTGATTAGTTAGTAATTAAAATCTTCTATGTGGTTAATTAGATGGAAGATCCAAAAAAATGTTTTAGATAATCAAGAATTATTTTAGTCTTCGTTTCTTAAAGGTGTGTCCCATTGATCTTTTGGAACAACCTTAGGAATCTCAGTATCGGCTACATAGGAAGGTGTCATTATTTGCACATTATTTTCATTAAAAACATCTAAAATGTTTTGATTTAATACCGAATAAATAATGTTGATATGATGAATGTCCGTGCAGTAAGCATTAATCTCATAGTTTACGGCATAATCTGCTAAATCCTTTTTAAGTACAAATGGAGGAGGGTTTTTTAGCAAGCCTTCGGTTCTATTTGCAGCTAGTTTTAACATGGCATCCACCTGTCTCCAAGGTGTTTCGTAACCTATACCTACCTTGGTGTGTAATATAATGCCTGATTCTTTTGCTTTGTTGGAGTAGTTTGTAATTTTATTGTTTAATAAGACGGAATTTGGCAAGACTATTTCTTCGTTTTTATGTGTACGCAATCGGGTGACCAATAACTTTTGTTCCTCTACAATTCCGATTTGATTTTCTACTTCTATCAAATCCCCAATTTTAAAGGCATTTCTATAAATCATGGAATAACCGGCAATTAAATTTCCAATAAAAGATGAAGAGCCTAAGGAAAATATAACACCTATAAATACAGAAACACCTTTAAACGCAACAGAATCTGATCCTGGAATGTAGGGGTAAGCCATGACCAAAGCAAAAGCATTAATAAAAAATCTAACTATTTTATAAGTTGAAGGAGCCCATTCTGCATTAAAATCTTTAATAACAATCCCACCATCTTTTATTCCTGCAAAGAAAAGTTTAATTAATCTTAAAAGATATTTAGTGATCAAAAAGATGATGGCAATAAAAATAAATTTTGGAATGTATGCTACAAAAGCTTCACCAAAATTAATTAAGGGATTGAAAATTAACTCGCGAACATATTTTGCAAACGCGTTGGTCCAAGGGAAAAGCCCAAGAACATAGTCCAAGACAGCAACTATGAAAAAGATAATAATTATGACTCTAGAAGAATCTAAGAGAATATGGAAAACCCGCCATAAATGATTGGATTTAATAAGGTTAAATGAAATGTTTTCAACCGATTTTATTTGAGACTCAATTTTCTTTTGTAGCCAAATTTTAAAGCGTTTAATAACCCAAAGAATGACAATAAAAAATAAAATTAAAAGGATTAAAATTAAGCCTGCTTGTTTTAAATTTTTTAATAAAACAGGTTTGCTTCTATCATTTCTGTACTTTTCAATTGTAAATTTAATGTTTGATTTAACGGTTTCTGCTAAATCATGTCTGTCCAAACCTTCAAATTCGGCATCGGCATTAAAAATTTGAATTAAGGGTATTTTATTAGCATAAATAATGGAATGTTCTTCAAATTCAATTATTTTAATGGAATCTATGGAAAATGAATCATCTTGTGCAACTTGCTTAATTCTTGCACTAATTGCATTAGCGCGTTTTTCGGCTGTATAAGATGATACGCCTCGAACCTTAAATAATTCGTTACCATCTATTTTTACTGAGGCATGCTCAATTTTGTTTTCAGGAAGATTTTGATAATCTGTGTTTTGTTCCTGGCTGAAGGTGGCAGAAGTAAAAAGGAAACCAAACATGAAAAAAGCGAGCCATATTTGATAATTAATAGAACCTTTTTTATTAAAATGATACATGGATGTATTCATATACTTGAATTTAATGACAAAAAATTAAAGGTTTTTATTTTTTGATGTTACTCAGATTCAGGTAATAGTTTTAATTGCGCTTTTTCTGTTTTTTTCTTATAAATTTATTGTCTTAATCGATATCCAGCAGTCTAACCGGAACCATTAAGTGTGTTTTAGTTTTTTTCTTCTAATCTAAGATAATTCATAAAGTTGAAATCTTATATAAATGAACCAATAAACTTAGTTCCCTTGCATGCGTATTATTTCTAGTACATTGTCTTTATTTTAATTCTGTGTATAAATTATTCCTAATTGACACGATTCGCCAAGTTTTTTCTATTTCTCAAGAATCCCTTTTGGTTTTTAAAAGGAAAATTTTAGTGAAATGGCTAGGCACTTATGAAAACATTCGGTGGGATTTTTCTAAAGTCTAATCTGATGTTTGATTTGAATAAAGTGCGTCCATTTCAAACGGATAAATTACCTTCCAATCGCGTTTCATATCTATAATTGTCCAACCTTTTTCAATGGCTTCGTCCCAACCTTTATTAAAATTTCCAATATGGGAATCCCTGTCGTAAGCCCATTCTCTATCAGCATCTGTATGATGTACATACAATTGAAATGATTTATAACTATTGGAATCTGTCCATTGTAACATTTGTAAATCGCCATCAGAGTTTCCAGCAGCAAATACGGGTTTCCTTCCAATAAATTTATTGATGCCTATTGGTTTTCCTTCTTTATCGTCAACAAAATCAATTTTTGGCAAACGATTAATTACAGGGTTTCCGTCATTATAATCATATTCGGTTGCAATGCTACTTCCAACTACTTGGTCTTTAGGAATGCCATACGTTTTTTCTACCCAAGGTCTCATAAATTCAATGCCACCTCCAGAAACAATATATGTTTTAAAATCGTTGAATCTTAAATAATCAAGGAGCTCTAACATGGGCTGATAAACTAATTCATTGTATGGCTTATTGAAACGAGGGTGTTTTGCCGAAGCTAGCCATTCGGTTACACTTTTTTCAAAAGTTTCCGTGTTCATTCCGGCGTGGGTTGCCATTAAGAGTTCCATAAGTCCTTTTTCGCCAGAAGCTATTAAGGATTTCATGTCGTTTTCTAAAACCGCTTTATATGGTTGCTTGTTTTTCCATTCGGGATGCTCGGGAGCTAAGACCTTTACTCGGTCCATAACATAAAATAGTTGGAAATAGATGGGTTGCTCAGACCATAATGTGCCATCATTATCAAACGTTGCCACGCGTTCGGTGATTGGAATAAAATGATCACTTTCTTTATTGATAACGTCTGAAACGTAGTTGATAATGGCGTTTTTAGTTTCGCCATCTAACCAAGAGGGAAGTGGATCTGTTTTTACCGATGTGGTATCCGTAAGAACTATTTCTACTTGCTGATTTTCTGGTTGTTTAAGACAACCGGTTAAAAGCAGAAATCCAATACATACTATTGAAAATTTTTTCATGAAACTTAAATTAAGTGATAAAGTAATTTTTTATCAGTGATTATTTCAAAAGAAATAAATGAATGATGGGTTTTTTAGAAATTTTTGTAGCATTAAAATAATGGATGACTGTGCTAAAATAATTTCTAACAATTAAAATTAGACTATTTAAACGACGCGTCAAAAAAATAAATGTGCACTCTTGAAACATTTATATAAAAAGAAGGCTGAAGCAATAAGCCCAATTCATCTCCTGCTTTAATAAAAAAAAGGCAGACTGTTGAGTCTGCCTTTCGGTTTTAATAGTTTAAATTTTAGTCGCTACTCATCGTCATTTCTTCGATTTGTTTTTCAACCTTACTCAAACTCCAATCTCCAGCAGTTTGGCTTGGAGGGAATTCTTGGAATGTTGAAAGAAAGTTATATGCATAAGTTTGAATTGCAATTAAAATATAAGCTCTGTCAATATACCAATCATAATAGGTATTAGAACCTTCTAAAGCTTTTTCAAATGGATCTCTTCTTAGATTAAAAAGGTAAGGCGCTCTTAATTCGACAAAAGGCTCTAACCAAATCTGTAATTTTTCAGCTCTGTTTTCTAGGAACATGGCTTTCCAATCTCCAAATCGTAAGGCAGCAATTGACCCAGCGTCATTTACATAAATAAATCCTTCTCTTGGTGATTCTTTTGTTTTTCCTGTTAAATAATCTAATTGATTATAACCATCGATATGATTTTTATAAGATCTGCCATTTAAGGTCACCCCTTTTTTAGCCTTTGCAACAATATCTGGTTCACCAGCTATTGCAGCGAAAGTTGGCAACCAATCTTCGTGTGCAACAATTCCATTTAAGGTTTCACCTGCAGGAAAATGACCTGGCCATCTTACGAAAGCAGGAACACGGTAAGCACCTTCCCAAGAACTGTTCTTTTCACCATGGAAAATAGTAGTTCCAGCATCTGGCCAAGTATTATAATGTACGCCATTGTCTGTAGAATACATAACAACTGTATTATCTGTTATGCCTAATTCATCTAATAAATCAAGTAGTTGTCCAACATGTAAATCGTGCTCAACCATACCATCACTATATTCATCTTGTCCAGAAATTCCTTGATGCTCAGCTTTAACATGGGTTCTAAAGTGCATACGAGTACCATTCCACCAAACAAAGAAAGGTTTACCGGATTTTACAGTTTCTCTAATGAATTTTTTTGTTGCTGCTACACTTTCGTCATCAATGGTTTCCATACGTTTTTTTGTAAGTGCACCAGTGTCTTCAACGCGTTGTCCTCCTTTACCATCTGACCAGCTATGAATTACACCACGAGGACCAAATCTTTCTTTAAAAGTTTTACCGTCTTTTAAAACCAATTCTGCAGGATAATCGAAATTTTCCGGTTCTTCTTCTGCATTCAAGTGATAAAGATTACCAAAAAACTCATCAAAACCGTGATTAGTAGGTAAATGTTCATCGCGATCGCCTTGATGGTTTTTACCAAACTGACCTGTAGTATATCCTTGACTTTTTAACACAGTCGCCATAGTAAGATCACTTTCTTGCCAACCCTCTTTAGCTCCAGGCATTCCTACCTTGGTCATCCCAGATCTAACAGGCACACTTCCACCTATAAATGCAGCGCGGCCAGCGGTACAACTTTGTTGCGCATAATAATCGGTAAATGCAATACCTTCCTTTGCTACGCGATCAATGTTAGGAGTTTTGTAACTCATCATACCACGATTGTTATGGCTGATGTTCCATGTTCCAATATCGTCTCCCCAAATAACTAAAATATTTGGTTTTTGTTTTTTTGTGAAAGTGATATTAATGGGATTAGCATTATTAGGACTCCCGTGAATAGTTTGTTCATAATTTATTTATTGGTTAGTAATTACTCTTACAAATTTAATGAATGCTGTTTTATTGACATATTATTATTATTTCTCTTTTTATATATCCTATTGATTGTCAAGTGTTAATGTCTGCTGTGTCATTGTCGTCTTATTTTAAAATAAAAGTCGCCTGTGCCTGGATCAACCAATCTGCGTCTGTAGGATGAGCTACGTATTTAAAAACTCCAGCCTTTAAATTAATAGGAAGATATCTATTATGGGTGATTAGCTTTCCAGCGCCAGCACCTAAAGGTATGGTCCATTGTTTTGCACTTGGCGCATTCCAATCGGCTGTAATAATTGGACTGGAGTACACGTACCAATTTTTTTTAAGCTTTTTAGACAGAATAACTTGAGTATATAAATAATTAACATCTTCAACACTACTAGGTCCAGCCACCGAAAAAAAGTTTTGTAATAATAAGCCATAAGTAAAACCATTGGTTTGTTTTAAGGCTATAACGGAAGGTCCAATGGAAAATTTTTCAAAACCCAATCCTTCTACACCTGTTGGTAACATAAAAACCGGGCCAATTCCCCAAGAAAAATCACTTGGTTTTGCAAGTGTTAGTGTTCCGAGAAACGTTACGTTTCCTACGCCATTTTCATAACCGCTCTCGGTTGGAACATTCATAAAAGGAAGGTGGGTTTGTGTTATTAAAAGCCAGTTTTTAGATAATTGTATAGGAATAATTGGTTGTAGGTTTACAACATTTGTGTATTTGTCGTTTATAGACAGATTGTAATTAAAAGGAAGGCTTGCCATATTGGCAATGGGATTCTGAATCTTGTCTTCCAAGCCGTGCCCATCTTCAGGATCGGCACTCGTTCTGTTTTCCTGAGCGTTAAGGATTGATGCAAGCATGAAGCCAAACGTAAATAAATAGTGTTTTCTCATGGGTTGATTTTTAAAATTAAATTAATAATTCGCTATCAATCTAGATGTCAACTCTTTTTCTTACGGGGGAAAATTACTTGCTTGTAAGATAAATATACTTATAATAATTAATTAAAGGAAATAAAAAATCGAAATAAATTTTATAAAGCTCTTAAAGTCAGTCACAAACTTTAATTTTATTGAGTTCTAGTATGGTGTCTATTTTGTTTTAGTGAAGATTTATACCACTTAGTTTTTTTATAAACTTTTAGCGTAGATACGAATAGGGAAGGCGTGAAGATTCGGACAAAATGTAGTTATATTTTGGTCTCAATGAAGTGGTTTTTCGCTGTTTTTATTATGGTAAATAAGTAGCTGTTATTATAAAAATAACAGCTACCACAACCATATTAATAGGATATTATTCCGCTTTAACCTCTACAATCTCATACATGTTTTTACCATCTATTTGAATAGGTTGGTAGTAGGTGTTGCCAAATTGAACATAAGTAACATCTCCAATTTTAACCTCATTGCCACCTTCTGGTAAGCCAGGAACAATGGTTCCGGCAGTTGCAGGAACAACTATATATCCATCAGCATTCTTTTCGTAAAAGGCACCGCCATAATAATAGTTATTGGTGGTTTCGGTAACTTGTACTTCTTGTGCTTCTTTAGGTAGGGAAGAAACCTCTGCTCCAATAGGTGCTTGTACAGCAACAAATCCATCTTCGGTTTTTAGGTAATACGTACCATTATCATAGTGGTATTCATCTTTATTATTGTCAGTATCATTAACAATGCTTACAATTATTGCAGTTGTAGCCATGGTAGTTACAAAATAGCCCCAAGGATGCCATATTGGTCCCCAATAAAAAGGTGTATAAGGATGGTAGTAATAAGGTCTATGACAATAATAATTATAACCACCATAATGATAAGGAGGTCTTGAGTAATGAACATGACTAGGTCTTACATAGGTGTTTCCTCGATTGATGTTAACGTTTCTACTATTATCAATATTTATATTTCCTCTATTAATGTTATTTCCATTACCTCTAGTCCCGTCACCTCTTTTTATATCATTTGTTTGAACATTAGAGGTTCTTTTATCTCTAGTATTTAATTTAGGAGCTGCGTTGCTAGCTTTATTATCTAATACTTTAGATTTAGCAGTAGAGGCTGCAGGTCTTGTGTTTTTGTTTGGAATATTATTAGTATTTCTATTTGAAAAATCACGACTATTCGTTTGGTTATGACCGCCATTTATGGTGCGTGAAGGTGTTCTATTTGTTGTTGCTGGTCTTGCAGCGGGTCTTTGTCTGCTCGGGGCTTGTGTTGCGCGACTTGGCATTTGGCTTGGTCTAGACATGGTATGTCCACCACCTCCACGAGAAGCGCCATGACCCATTCTTTGTGCATGTATTGTCTGTAATGGCAATATAAACGACAAGAGGCATATAAATAGACCGGCTTTTAGTTTTGAATTTATTTTCGTTGAAATCATTTTCATAAATTTTAATTAATTTTCTAAAATATCGATGAGTTTAGAATTTGGTGGAGGTAGAAATTCAAATGAAGCCAAAGGAATGTTTGGGTTTAATATCCATTCTTGAAAAGTCGATTCATATTGGAGATTTCGATTATTTTTATAAATAATCACCATTTTTTTAGGTAAAAAATACATGCCATTCTCTATCCATATTTGTACGCTCATGTCATCATTTGTTGCCATGATATAATAACACTCTGTATTTTCAACACGTCTTTTTCCTAAAAAATAAATGTTGTCGAAATCGTCTATTATATCATCTGTAAATGATGGATAAAAGAAATCGGCTGCCGGAAATTTAAAGTCAAATCTTAAGTGCATGTTGTCAATCATGCCAATAATATTGTCTGGTGCTTCAAGGGTTACATAATTATTTTCATCGAAGGAATAATATGTCATATATTCCCCATCATACCAATAGCCATGATGGCCTCTGTCTCCCTTAATTCTTGCAGATAATTTGTTAGGACCAGCCATGCTTACGGTACTTTTGCTGTAGTGCTTTTCAATATTATTATCGTCATTAATTTTGTCAACAGAAGTATTTAGCTTAAAGGTTACAGATTCCAAATCACCAATAACATGGCTCATTTGATCAAGAATAAAAATGGCCGTGGAATCTATTTGTTTGGAGTTTTGGGAAATTCCTATAAGGGGTAGGGCCATAAGTGTTATGGCAATTAGTTTTTTCTTCATAATTATATTTAGTAAAAAGAGGTTGTTTTTTTAAAGCAAGCTCCTATTGACATTGATGTGTTTCTACCTATAGGATTCTGTATTAGGATTTCCTAAAAGCTTCTACTAAAAGATTTATTTTTTGATAGGAGCTACAGGAAATTTTTTCATTAGTTTACTAATGTTTTTAGGAATTGTTTTGTCTCTTTTTTCAGATTTTTCTTGAACATCTGTAGTCATATCACCTTGCCATATCAAATTTTTTCCAGCAGTATCGTACATGTCAATAACAAGTGTACCAACTCTATAGTCACTTTCAGTTAGTGTTGTACTAGCACCTCCCATACCGCCATACATACCTCTTCCGTAACCCCAACGGCCAGCATAACCCATGCCACCATTAAAATCTGAATATGCAGTAATATTGGATTTTGTTTTAATTACAAGATATAAGGTAACAGTTGCATCTCCTCCGGATGGAACTACTTGAATACCTCTAGAATTAAATTCGTTTGTAAAGGCATCACTAATTCTTTTTTTGTCGAAATCGTTTAATTGTTGGTCACTATCTTTTTGCCAACCTCCAAAGCTTACGGTTTTATATTTAGTAAAATCTGTGTTTTTATCGTAGTCGCTGTTTACTTGAGAATACACATTAGTGGTGAAAATTACGGTAGCAAATAAGATGCTAAGAGTTTTAAATAAAGTTTTCATTTTATTTTTTTTAAGTTGTAGTTTGTTTGAAACGAGTGTTTAACACAATAAAATTACAATTATTTTTATTTTTATTTCAATATTTAAAAACAAAACATAATTTTTCAACTACCACTCATTAATCCTATTGGAATCGAGTTTAATAAAAATGAACAAAAGAATGGTGAAAGCCCAAAGTCCGGAGCCGCCATAACTAAAAAATGGAAGTGGAATACCTATGGTTGGAATTAGTCCCATAACCATACCTATGTTTACCATAAAATGGAAGAACAAAATAGCGGCCACACTATAGCCATAAACTCTACTAAACTGCGATTTTTGTAATTCGGCAAGATGTAAAATTCGCAAGAGCAGTAGCACAAAAAGTATTACAACAAAAGAGGTGCCTGCAAAGCCCCATTCTTCGCCAACGGTACTAAAAATGTAATCTGTATGTTGTTCTGGTACAAATTTTCCAGTAGTTCTAGTGCCCTGCATAAAGCCTTTTCCTGTTAGACCTCCAGAACTAATGGCTTTTTCAGATTCGTAAAGATTGTATAAAATATCCCGACGCATTTCAGCAATTCTTGTAGGATCTTTTTCCAAACGCAACCAAAGACTAATTCGGTCTTTTTGATGGCTTTGTAAAATATTATCGTATAGAAATTCAACCCCAGTACTTAAAATAACGCAAGCTATAATGGTAAAAATGGTTTTTATAAGAGCTGGCTTTCTTCGTCTTGTAAAATGATAGGTTAAAATAATGAGGGTAATGACAATACTTGTGGATATGTCATCAAATTTCAAGGAACTTATAGAAATTGCAGCCAATAGTACACCTATAATTAAATATATTCTAGGCAGTCCTTCGCGGTAGAACACAAAAAAGAAAGCCGTATAAACCAAGGCACTACCGGTATCGTTTTGAAGTACTACCAGAATGGCAGGAATAGCAATAATTATTAAGACTTTAACCTGATCTTTAAAATACTTTAAATCGATGTTTAAGTCGCTAATAAACTTGGCGACGGCAAGCGCTGTGGCCGCTTTGGCAAATTCGCTCGGTTGTATGGTCATTCCACCTATACCGTACCACGCCGTGGCGCCATTAACATTTTTCCCAAAAATAAATAGGCCAACCATGGACAGCATGGAAACGATATAAATAACACTGGAAAACCTTTCGTAAAACTTAGATTCTATAGATAAAATGAGGATGATTAAAGCGAAGGTTAAAAGAATAAATAAAGATTGTTTTCCATAAGGTTGATCTATATTAAAATAGTCTACGGTATCGCCAACATGAGAAGCCGATAAAATATTAAGCCATCCAAAACCTACCAACAGTAAAAATAAAATGATGGTGAGCCAATCAAATTGAAAATATTTATTATTATCTCTATACATTATCTGTTAATGGTGAAAGGTTTCCCCGAATAAGGTTTTGCATATTCGTCTTCTAAGCTTTTTTCTAAAACAAGTTTTTCCATTTGTTTTAAGGTCACCTCTCCTTTAATATATTGTTCTATCATTAAACTGGCAATTCTTCCTGCCCAACGCGAGCCATAATATCCATTTTCCACAAAAACAGCTATGGCAATTTTCGGGTTATCCTTTGGAGCAAAGGCAATAAAAATAGAATGGTCGGTTAGTTGGGTTCTTTTACCTTCAATGATAGCAAAATTTTCTGATGTTCCTGTTTTACCACAAATTTCAATTCCAGGAACTTTTAAATATTGTGCAGTTCCATAATTATAAACATCAAATAGACCTTCCACCACAGGTTCGAAGTATTTAGGATCTACAGTTGTGTGCTTCATTGTGGTGTAATTTTCGTCTATAGGCTGCCCAGCTATTTCTTTAATAATGTGTGGGGTGTAATAGTGTCCTCTGTTGGCAATGGCAGCTGTAGCATTTGCCAATTGAATAGGGGTTACTAAAACTTCACCTTGGCCAATAGCATTGGAAATAATGGTTGTGGAACCCCATTTAAAATCTGGATACCATTTATCGTAATAAGCACCATCTGGGATGTTACCTTTTTTTCCAATAGGCAAGTCGTAACCAAGAAAATCGCCCAAACCAAAACTTTTCATATGGTTGCTCCAAACGTCCATGGCATGGCCAGCATCAGGATATTTATCGATACTTTTTCTAAAAGCATTTGCAAAATAGGAGTTACAGGATTTCGCAATACCCAGAATTAAATCTCGTCTTCCACCTCCACAATGACACGCCATAGAACCTCTTCTTCCATAATGATAAGCTCCAGTGCAAACGATTGTGGTTTCTGGAGTAATGGCATTTTCTTGGAGCGCTTCTAAAGCTACTAGAATTTTAAAAGGTGAACCTGGTTCGTGCATGCGCAACAAACCTCTATCTATTAATGGACGGCTTAAGGTGTCGTTATATAACTTGGTGAAATTTCTAGAACGTTGTCTGCCCACTAGTAAGTTAGGGTTATAAGTAGGGGCAGAGATCAAGCTTAAAATCTCTCCTGTAGAAGGTTCGATAGCAACAATTCCTCCACGTTTATTTTGCATGAGTTTTTCGCCGTATTCCTGAAGTTTGGCATCAATAGAAATGGTAATGTCTCTTCCTTGTTGTGGAATGGTGTCGTATAGGCCGTCTTTATAAGGGCCTAAATCTCTGTTAAATCGATCCTTCTGAATAAATTTAATGCCTTTTACACCTCGAAGTTGTTCCTCGTAAGAGAGCTCAACGCCTTGTTTACCCAATAAATCACCCATGTTGTAATATGGGTTTTTTTCTATTTGGTTGGGTGTTGCTTCAGCAATATATCCTAAAACGTTTGCTCCAATGGATGTTTGATAGTCGCGAATTGAACGTTTTTGAATATAAAATCCTTCATATTTCCTCATTTTTTCTTGCAGAACAGCATAATCTTCTTTTGAAAGTTGTGCTACAAAAACAGAAGGCAATCTAGGTGAATAATGGTAAGCCCGTTTATAAATTTTTTTAAATTGTTCTATGTCAATTTTCAAAAGATCGCAAAACTCCAAAGTGTCTAATGGTTTTACATCTTTAGGAATTACCATCACATCATACGAAGGTTGGTTAGAAACCAAAAGAGTACCATTTCTATCGTAAACAAAACCGCGTTTTGGGTAGTCGTATACTTTTCTAATGGCATTATCGTCGTAGAGATTATGTTCTTCAGAATTGTAAACCTGTAAATAAAAGAGCCTAGCAATAAAGCTAAGGCCTACTAGAATAATAGTAATAAATAGTAAAAGTTGTCTCATTATTTTCTCCTGTTAAAAATAACGGTTGTTAATAAACAAAGTATAATAGTAAATATACTAGAGAATAACGTGTTTTGAAGGATTAAAATTATGTTATAAAAGTTAAAAATTTCCAATGAAAACAGAACGAAATGATGAATTACTGTTAAAATAACAATATAGGTAAGTTTAGAGCCAAATTCCACATTGCTAAACTTCATGGTTTGATGGTCGTAAACAGCTCCAAAAGAAAACTTTAAAACAACAGGCCTTATGTAGGCAATTGTAACAGCAGCGGCAGCGTGAATACCGCCCGAGTCCAAAAACATATCTATGGTTAATCCCAGAAAAAAGCTTAATAAAAGAAAGATAACCCGATTGTTTTTTAAGGGAAACAACATAATAAATAAAATATACAAATACGGATTGATATAGCCTAGGAAATTAATATGGCTCAATATCAGTACCTGCAATAAAACCAGGAGGATAAAACGGGAGGCATGTGTTAATACAATACTATTCATGTGGGTTGTTTAATAGCATGTTAATTTCTTCTACATCCTTGTTTTCAATAACATACACGTGTTCTAAACTAGTCATATCGTTAAATAAACGTACATGAATGGTGTAATAATTTTCAGAAGCATCCAGATTATAACTTTCTATGGTTCCTACTGGAATGTTTTTAGGAAAAATGGCCGAGCGCCCAGAAGTTACAATAGTATCTCCTTTTTTTATGGGTGCAATTTTCTGAATTTCGGTTAACTGCACAATGTGTGGCGATTTGCCATTCCAAATTAAAGAACCAAAATGGTTGGATTTTTTTAACTGGGCACTTATGCGACTGGTAGTATTTAAAATAGAAATAACCGTAGCATATTTTTTACTGGTATTATCTATAATGCCCACAATTCCTTTTGAAGAAATAACCCCAAAATCCTGTTGAATGCTATCTCTTTTCCCTCTATTTAACAACAACATATTATTGCTTAAAGAGTAACTGTTTTTTATAACAATTGCGGGAGAAAATTTATATGAAATTCCCGAGTATGAACTATCAATAAATGTGTTTTGAAGGCTGTCTGGTCGATTGTACAAAACAGATCTTAATTGATTGTTCTCTTCTTGAAGTAACTCGTTTTGAGTTCTTAGATGGATGTACTCATTGACATTATTTACAGAATTATAAATTCCTCCAGACAAAAAATTTGCCGAATTTATAAATTTACTTTTATGATACGAATGCGATTGAATAGTAAAGCCAAAAGCAATTGAAAACAACAATAAGTATAACAAAAAGCCTCTGTTTCTTATGATGAAGTTTATTATTTGCTGCATGTGTTAGGCTATTTTATCAAAACGCTTTTGTATTTAGATAAGTTTTTTAGAGTAATTCCTGTACCACGAACAACCGCACGTAATGGATCTTCAGCAATGTAAACAGGTAAATCTGTTTTTTGAGATAAACGTTTGTCCAAACCTCTTAACATCGATCCGCCACCAGCTAAGTAAATACCGGTATTGTAAATATCTGCCGCCAATTCTGGAGGTGTTTGAGATAGGGTTTCCATAACGGCATCTTCTATACGCAAAATAGATTTATCTAAAGCCTTGGCTATTTCTCTATAAGAAATATTAACTTGTTTTGGTTTTCCAGTTAACAAATCGCGTCCTTGAACACTCATGTCTTCTGGTGGAAGTTCTAAATCTTCAGTAGCGGCACCAATTTGGATTTTTATTTTTTCGGCAGTACGTTCACCAACATATAAGTTGTGTTGGGTACGCATATAATATACAATATCATTTGTAAAAACATCTCCAGCAATTTTAACCGACTTGTCGCAAACAATTCCTCCAAGAGCTATAACTGCAATTTCGGTAGTTCCACCACCTATATCCACTATCATATTTCCTTTAGGTTGCATAATGTCCACACCAATTCCAATAGCTGCTGCCATTGGCTCGTGAATTAAGTACACTTCTTTTCCATTAACACGTTCGGCACTTTCTTTTACCGCACGCATTTCAACCTCTGTAATTCCAGAAGGAATACAAATAACCATGCGCAAAGCAGGTGTAAAAAACTTCCTTTTTAAGGCAGGAATGTTTTTAATAAACATACTTATCATTTGTTCACTCGCATCAAAATCTGCAATTACCCCATCTTTCAAAGGTCTAACAGTTTTAATGTTTTCGTGTGTTTTTCCTTGCATCAAGCTAGCTTCCTTACCTACGGCAATTATTTTTCCAGAAATTCTATCTCGTGCAACAATAGAAGGGCTGTCTACTACTACTTTGTCGTTATGAATAATTAGTGTGTTTGCAGTACCTAAATCTATTGCAATTTCCTCGATTAGGAAGTCAAAAAATCCCATGTATTTTAGTCGTTTAGTTGTGGGTTGTTAATCAAATCTTGTAAATGTAATAAAAGTTATGCAATAATTAACTTTGGTTTTCTTTTTGAATTTTATTTTTCGATGAGATGCTTATTTTTAATAAGATAACCTCTATTTATTAATGAAATCCGCAAATTTTAACTAGCTAAAAGCTTTGTTAAATAAAAAGTTATAAAAAAACTCCACCTTCCTGTCTTCCAACTGGCAGGCATGGAACTTAGTGTTTAAAATGTCTTGTTCCTGTAAACACCATAGCCACATTATTTTCATTGCAATAATCAATACTCAATTGGTCTTTAATAGAACCGCCTGGTTGAATAACTGCCGAAACCCCAACTTTATCTGCAATTTCTACACAGTCTGGAAACGGAAAAAACGCATCACTTGCCATAACGGCTCCATTTAAATTAAAATTAAAGGATAGTGCTTTATGGATGGCTTGGTTTAAAGCGTCTACACGACTGGTTTGCCCTGTTCCACTAGCACATAATTGTTTGTTTTTTGCTATAACAATGGTATTGGATTTCGTGTGCTTGCAAATTTTTGATGCAAATATCAAATCTTCTAACTCGCTTTGGCTTGGTTTATTGTTGGTAGCATAAGATAAATCTGAAATTGAATCGGTTATATTATCTCTATCCTGAACTAGAATGCCATTTAAACAGGTTCTAACTGTAGTTTGAGGCAAGTCGATTTCTTTTAAAATCAATAAAATAAGATTCTTTTTAGTTTTTAATAATTCTTCAGCTTCTGTTGAAAATGAAGGGGCAATAACGACTTCGCAAAATAAATTATGAATTTCTTTAGCTGTTGCTAAATCTATTTCCGTATTACTTATTAAAACACCACCAAAGGCAGAAACCGGATCTCCAGCCAAAGCATCTAAATAAGCTTGATGAACAGTGTCTCTTTGTGCAAAGCCACAAGCATTATTGTGTTTTAAAATAGCAAAAGTAGGCGCCTCTCCTTTAAACTCGTTCATTAAATTAACAGCAGCATCCACATCCAACAAATTGTTGTAGCTTAATTCCTTTCCATGAAGCTTGGTGAAGATGTCGTCAAAATTGCCAAAGAAAAATCCTTTTTGATGTGGGTTTTCGCCATAACGCAATACTTGACCCTGAGTTTCGCTAATTTTTAGAGTAGTTATTTCATGATTTTTATTGAAATAATTAAAAATAGCCGAATCGTAATGTGAAGACACATTAAAAGCTTTGGCTGCAAATGCTTTTCTATCGTTTTCAGAAGTTTCTCCGTTTTTGGTTTGAAGTAATCCTAAAAATTCGCTGTAATCTTCAACCGAAGACACACAAATTACATCTGCATAGTTTTTAGCAGCTGCACGAATTAATGAAATTCCTCCTATATCAATTTTCTCAATAATATCTTGATTGTTTGCTCCAGAAGCAACCGTTTTTTCAAAAGGGTATAAGTCAACAATAACTAAATCTATTTGTGGGATTTCGAAATCTATGAGTTCTTGAACATCACTTTCGTTGTTTTGTCTGTTTAAAATTCCACCAAATACTTTGGGATGTAAGGTTTTTACACGTCCACCAAGAATGGAAGGGTAGGACGTAACGTCTTCAACAGGTACTACTGGAATGCCTAAATCCTTAATGAATTTCTCTGTTCCACCAGTTGAATAAATTGTAACGTTTTGTTGATGTAGTTGGTTTACAATAGGTTCTAATCCGTCTTTGCTGAAAACAGAAATTAAAGCCGATTTAATGGTTTTGTTGTTGCTCATTTTAGTTGTATTGTGTGTGTGGATATGATTTCGTAAAACGAAATTTTATCGCGTAAGAATGTTAGTTGTTTTTAATGAGTGCAAAAGTAGGGATTTCAATCAAAAAAAACCTAGTTCTAGAAGCTAAAAACATAGGTTTTTTCAACTTAAACAAAAAGTTATCAACAACTATAGAATTGTTGCAACTTTCTTACATACAAATTCTAAAAATCGTTCATCTGCTTCGCTAAATGGATCGATTGTGTTGGAATCTATATCTATTTGTCCAATATTTTCATTATTAACAAAAATAGGAATCACAATTTCGGCCTTCACGGTCATGCTACAAGCAATATAATTATCTTGGGCAGAAACATCTGGAACCACGAAATTCTTATTGCTAACAGCCACTTGTCCGCAAATACCTTTTCCAAACGGGATTATGATGTGATCTGTTGGTTCCCCAACATACGGGCCTAGTTTTAATTCGTTTTTATCGCCGTTTTTAAAATAAAAACCTACCCAATTGTAATATGGGATTTCTGCTTCCAAAAGCTCGCAAATGTTTTTTAAACGCACATCAACCGTTTTTTCTGTGGAAGAAATAATGTGTTCTATCTGTGGTTTTAGAGAGGTAAAAGTCATTGTTTGAAAATTTTTAACAAAAGTATTTAAAAAGGGAGCATTCTCATGTGTAATTTGTATAATTTTAACGTCGGAATCTATATCATTTTTTTTGAAAGAACTTATTTTAAAATATAAAACGGTTATCAAGTTTATTCTCACCTTTCTGTTGGTGTATGCCGTTTTGACTTTTTCATATAAATTATATTTACAATACGGTTCGAGTGAAACTTACTATCCAGATTATATGACGAATTTGGTGGCTCGGCAAAGTAAGGAGTTATTGGAAACACTAGGCTACGATGCGCAAGTTATTCCACATCCAAAAGAAGCTTCCATGAAACTTATTATTAATAATAAATTTGTGGCTCGTGTTATTGAAGGTTGTAATTCCGTGAGTGTTATTATTCTATTTGCCTCATTTATTGTTGCTTTTGCAGGTAAGTTTAAAACCACGTTTTTTTATTTGTTGGCAGGTAGTGTTTTAATTTACATTGCTAATCTTGTTCGAGTTGTTATTTTGTCTGTTGGCCTCTATCATTATCCTTGGCGCAAGGATATTTTGCACCCGGTTATTTTTCCTGCCATTATTTATGGAATGGTTTGTTTGCTTTGGTTGTTTTGGGTAAATAGATTTTCTAATCCAACGAAGAGCCATGAATAAACTACTAAAATTCATCTTGTTTTTTGTTTTGGTTGGTTTTTTGGTGCTAATTCGGGTTTTTGAAGAACAGCTTTTCTACGACCCGTATTTGTCATTTTTTAAAAACGATTATCTTTACATCGATTCCCCAAGACAGGAAGTTTTTAAATTGGCGGCATACACCACACTTCGTTATGTATTGAATACCATTATCTCTTTAGCCATTTTGCTTGTGCTTTTTAAAGATAAGAGTATCATCAAATTTTCCGCACTTATTTACGTCATCGCGTACGTGGTGTTTATGTCTTTATTCTTGTATTTTGTTATCAACCCAAAGCAAGAGGAATACTATCTTTTTTTTAATGTAAGACGTTTTCTAATTCAACCATTAATTGCCTTATTGCTTATTCCAGCTTTTTATTATCATAAACAGCGTTTATAAATAAGAATCTTAAAATTAAATTGGTGTTTCATTTGCTTTTTTAGTAATTTCGTCCCGAAACTTTATGATGATAAAAGCATTTTTACATAAAATTTTTTCAGCAACATTAGCCTGCTTGGTATTATTTTCAACCCTGTCTTTTACGGTTGAAAAACATTACTGTGGCGATAATTTAATTGATGTCGCCATATTTTCTAAAGTAGATAATTGTGGGATGGATATGGATTCTGCGTCCTCCACTTATTTGGAAAAAAAGCACTGTTGCAAAGATGAAATCCATGTGTTTAAAGGTCAGGATAAGCTGAAAAAAGTATCTTTTGAAGACCTACAATTAGATCAGCAATTATTTCTTGAAGTTTTTTCTTATACGTTTTTAAATTTTTTTGCAGGCTTGCCAGAGCAGGTAATACCTCATAAAAACTACTCTCCACCCAATCTGATTGCCGACATACAAGTGCTCGATCAGGTTTTTATTATTTGATTTGTTTTGAATTTTAGTGTCAACTCGAATGCCTTAATTTATTAAGATATATCGAAACTGGCACGTAATTAACATGTTTTCGATACCATCAGTTTTCGAAAGCCAATTTTCAATAGTTAATTTATTAAAACAAACACAAATTCAAATATGGAATATATTTTTATTCAAAATTATATCAATTTATTTATGGCTATTTCTTTGCCAATTAAAGCTGTTAAATTATGAGGAAATTAGCAGTTTTATTAGCCCTTTTACCTATTATTTCTTTTTCACAAGAAAAGATAAAGGGAATGATTATGGAAGTGAACGAAGCAAATAAGCACATTCCTGTTACCGGTGCCAATGTGTATTGGTTGGGCACCACTGTTGGGACTGTAACTGATTTTGATGGAAAATTTGCTATCTCATATAAAACCGATTACAAAAAATTAGTCATTAGTTTTGTAGGTTATAAAACCGATACCATAACTGTAAAAAGCACAGATCATATCCATCATTTACTTACATCTACCAGCAGTTTGAATGAGGTGGTTTTAACATCCAGAAAACAAGCAACTGCCAAATCTTATCTGCAATCTCAAAATGTGATGAATATTAGTAGCGACGAACTTTTAAAAGCAGCGTGCTGTAATCTTTCGGAAAGTTTTGAAACCAATCCTTCCATCGATGTTAATTTTGCCGATGCTGTTTCAGGTACCAAACAAATTAAAATGCTGGGCCTTACAAGTCCTTATATATTGATTACTACTGAAAACATTCCTTCTATTCGTGGCGCATCGCAAGCTTATGGTTTGAGTTTTATTCCGGGAACCTGGGTTGAAAGTATTCAAATTACCAAAGGAGCCGGAAGTGTGGTTAATGGTTACGAGAGTATTGCTGGACAAATAAATGCCGAATTAGTGAAGCCAAAAACCGACAACTCGTTGTTTGTTAATTTATATGCCGGAAGCAACGAAAGATTGGAGATGAACGCACATTTAAATACAAACGTATCGGATAAATGGGATACAGGTTTGTATATTCATGGAAATACACATAATAAAAAACACGATGTCAACGACGATGGTTTTATGGATATGCCAATCTATAATCAGATTAACTTGATGAATCGATGGCAATATACCAATCCAGAAAAAGGCGTGGTAAGTTTTATTAATGTGAAATATTTAAACGACAACAAGCAAGGAGGTCAATTAAATTTTAATCCAGAAACCGATAAATTGACAACTCATGCCTGGGGAAGTGAAATAGACACCCAACGTTTTGAAACGGCCGTTAAATTAGGTTTTGTTAATACAAACATTCCATATCAAAGTTTGGGTGTGCAAGCAGCTTTTAGCTGGCATGAGCAGAGCTCGTATTTTGGACTCAATATTTACGATATTACCCATAACAGTTTGTACGCAAATGCCATTTATAATAGCATTATTAGCGACTCCCGACACAAGGTGAAAACTGGATTAAGCTATACTTACGATCATTACAACGAATTGGTGAACACAACAGAATACGGACGCACCGAAGCATCTGTTGGTGGTTTTTTTGAATATAACTATGATAATTTAGATAAACTGAATTTAACAGCTGGGATTCGGGTAGATAATCATAACTTACTAGGTGTTTTTGTAACGCCAAGGTTGCATGCCCGTTATACACCCTGGGAAAAATCGGCTGTGAGAGCTTCTATAGGAAGAGGGAAACGAAGTGCCAATATTTTCACTGAAAACCAAAGCATGTTTGCTACTTCTCGAATTATAAATATAGTAAATTCTGGAGGAGATATTTATGGACTTGATCCAGAAATAGCATGGAATTATGGAATCTCTTTTTTACAAGGATTTAATCTGTTTGGAAGAAAGGCCGATGTGACTTTAGATTTTTATAGAACCGACTTCCAAAATCAGATTGTGGTAGATTATGAAAATCCGCAAGCTGTTAGTTTTTATAATTTAGACGGAGAAAGTTATGCCAATAGTTTTCAATTGGAGTTTAATTTCAACGTATTCAAACAATTCGATTTACGCACGGCTTATAAGTTTTACGATGTTAAAACCCAATATAATTCGGGGAAATTAGAAAAGCCTTTAACGGCTCAACATCGCCTGTTTGCTAACGTGTCGTATGAAACAAATTTAAAAACCAATGGAAGTCATTGGAGATTTGATGCTACATATAATTGGTTGAGCGAGCAACGTTTTTCTTCAACTATAGCAAATCCTGTGGCATACCAAGTGCCAGAATACTCTCCAACAGTTGGGACGTTAAATGCCCAAATAACCAAAGTGTTTTCACCTAAATTTGAAATATATTTTGGTGGTGAGAATATTACAGACGTTAGACAAGAAAGTGCTATTTTAGCGCCAGACGATCCTTTTGGTTCCTATTTTGATACCACGTTTGTGTACGGACCTGTTTTTGGAAGCACTTATTATGCAGGATTACGATTTAAAATACAATAAAAAAACAAGAACAACTTAAAAATTTTATTATGAAAAAATTAGGAATATTATTAGTGATGCTGATTGGAATGACGGCTTTTTCGCAAGACAAAAACGCAAGAGCTACAATGGAAGTGGATGGTGTTTGCAATATGTGTAAAGAGCGAATTGAAAAAGCATGTATTCAAACCAAAGGAGTGAAATCGGCAGTGTGGAATGTGAATACCCATGAGCTAAGTCTTATTTATGATGCTCGTAAAACCGATTTAGCAACTATTGAAACCAATATTGCTGCTGTAGGTCACGACACCAAAAACGTTGTAGCAACTGAAGATGCTTATAACAGTTTACACAATTGTTGTTTATATCGGGATGAAAAAGTGGTAGACGACCATAAAGATGACTAACTAAAAGTATAAAACTTAAAAAGCCCAAACTGAAGTTTGGGCTTTTTAAGTTTGGAGAATTGCCATTTAAATGCGTAACTTAGAATACCTTTTATAAACTATAAATTATGGATAGAAAGTTGATTTTTTCGGGAAACTCCCAGATTTTAGCATCAGGCGTTAAAAATGCCCTTGACGAAGCAGGTATTACTTATTTTGAAGTTAATAAATCGGACTCTTCCTACCCAGGTATTATTGGAGAAATAGATATTTTTGTGAATGGAACAGATGAAGTAAAAGCAAAATCTCTTATTAAGGATATCGTCTAATTATAATTCATTTTAAAAACTAAATACAAAAAGCGTCTCAATTTCTTGAGACGCTTTTTTATTATAAATGGTATCCAAGTTTACAACTTACATCATGCCTGGCATTCCACCTCCACCCATTGGCATGGAAGGAGTATCTTCTTTAATTTCTATTAAAGCACATTCTGTAGTTAGAATCATTCCTGCAACCGAAGCTGCATTTTCTAAAGCAATACGAGTTACTTTCTTAGGGTCTACAATTCCAGCTTTAAGCATATCTACATAAGTTTCAGTTTTGGCATCAAATCCAAAAGCACCTTTTCCTTCGATAACTTTAGCAACTACAACACTTCCTTCGCCACCTGCATTTTCAACAATAGTACGTAAAGGAGCTTCAATTGCACGAGCAACGATTTGAACGCCTGTCGTTTCGTCTAAGTTATCAGTAGTTAATTTCTCCAATACTGATTTTGCTCTAACTAAAGCAACACCACCACCAGCTACAATACCTTCTTCAACTGCAGCTCTAGTAGCATGTAAGGCATCATCAACACGGTCTTTTTTCTCTTTCATTTCAACTTCACTAGCAGCACCAACATAAAGTACAGCAACGCCACCAGCCAATTTAGCTAAACGTTCTTGTAGTTTTTCTTTGTCGTAATCGCTTGTAGTTGTTTCAATTTGTGTTTTAATCTGGTTTACTCTTGCTTTAATGTCTTCAGCTTTTCCAGAACCATTCACTATGGTTGTGTTGTCCTTATCTATAGTTACCGTTTCAGCAGTACCTAACATGCTTAAATCGGCATTTTCAAGAGAGAATCCTCTTTCTTCAGAAATAACAACACCACCCGTTAAGATAGCGATATCTTCTAGCATGGCTTTACGTCTGTCTCCAAATCCAGGAGCTTTAACTGCAGCAATTTTTAATCCACCACGTAATTTATTCACTACTAAAGTAGCTAATGCTTGACCTTCTACATCTTCAGCAATAATTAATAGTGGACGGCCAGATTGAGCAACTGGCTCTAATATTGGAAGGATTTCTTGTAAATTAGAAATCTTTTTGTCGAATAGTAAGATATACGGATTTTCTAAATCGGCAACCATTTTATCGGCATCTGTTACAAAGTAAGGAGAAAGGTATCCTCTGTCAAATTGCATTCCTTCAACCACATCCACATAGGTATCCATACCTTTTGCTTCTTCAACAGTAATTACACCTTCTTTACCAACTTTTCCGAAAGCTTGAGCTATTAAATCGCCAATGGTATCGTCGTTATTGGCAGAAATCGATGCAACTTGTTTGATCATTTCTGATGAGTTGCCAACTTTTTTAGCTTGTTTTTCAAGGTCTTTAGTAATGGCTGCAACAGCTTTGTCAATCCCACGTTTTAAATCCATTGGGTTTGCACCAGCGGCTACGTTTCTTAAGCCTTCTTTTACAATTGCTTGAGCTAAAACGGTTGCAGTTGTAGTTCCATCACCAGCTAAATCGTTGGTTCTTGATGCTACTTCTTTTACCATTTGAGCTCCCATGTTTTCAAGCTCGTTTGCTAATTCTATTTCTTTTGCTACGGTTACTCCGTCTTTGGTTACTTGAGGAGCACCAAAGCTTCTGCTAATAATAACGTTTCTACCTTTTGGTCCTAAAGTTACTTTTACTGCATTAGCCAATGCATCGACACCGCGTCTTAGTCCGTCGCGAGCATCTATATCATATTTTATATCTTTTGCCATAATGAAAAATTTTGTTTAAAATTTTTAAATCTCAAAATTCAAATATTAAATCCCAAAAAGGAATTGTTGTCATTAAATTAGAGATACTTGGAAATAATTTTTATATTTTTTGGTTCCGAGAATTCGGGATTGCAATTAAATAACTGCTAGAATGTCGCTTTCACGCATTATTAAATAATCTTTCCCTTCAAGTTTAAGTTCGGTTCCAGAGTATTTTCCGTAAAGAACTGTGTCACCAACTTTTACTGTCATTGGTTCATCTTTAGTGCCTTTACCAATAGCCATAACTTTTCCTTGTTGCGGTTTTTCTTTGGCATTATCAGGGATGATAATTCCAGAAGCCGTTTTAGTTTCGGCCTCAACAGGTTCTATAAGAACTCGATCTGCTAAAGGTTTAATGTTTAAGCCCATAGTTTATATTTTTTTATTTAGTTAATAATTTTTTACTGTAATAGAGAGGTACTAAAAATGTGCCATGATAGCTTGTCTGACAAATTTTCATTCAAAAAAAAATGCCAACTATAATAGTTGGCATGTATCGTGATTTTTTTTTGAAACAATTTTATTCTTCAGACCCTTATTCGGTTTCAGTATTGTTTGTTGGCATTGGAGCTGCAGGAGTTACTGGAACTACTGGTTTAGAAACTGCTTCAGTATCTAAAGCTTTAGAATCTACTACGCCAGAACCTTTGTTAATGGCAACGTTAGATAATAAAATTAGAACTAACATAAAAGTTGCTAAAGCCCAAGTGCTCTTGTCTAAAAAATCGGTTGTCTTTTTTACACCTCCTAATTGTTGTGTTCCACCACCGCCAAAGGAAGAAGATAAGCCTCCACCTTTTGGATTTTGTACCATAATAACTACTATTAGTAGAAAGGCGACAACGACAATTAGTGCTAAAAATATTGTAAACGTACCCATTGTTATTTGTTATTTTGTTCTTGTAATTTTTTTATTGCTTTAATTTGGTCTGCAAAGAAACCACTTTTTTCTGGATATTTCAAACTTAAAATGTTGTAAGATTGAATTGCTTTCTTGAAGTTTTTTTGTTCAAGGTAAATTCTGGCTAAAGTTTCGGTCATTAGGGATTCGGTCTGAATCATCTGTTCTTCAGCTATATTGCCAATGCTGCCAGTGTGCTCTTTTGGTTTTAACTTTGGATTGTTGGAAATAAACCGATCGATTAAATCAAATTTCTTATTTCTGTTAATAGATAGATCTTCTTCTATTGTTTCAAGTTTTGGATTTTCAACAGGAGCAGATTCCGGTCGTTCAATAGGTTTAAAACTAGCAATTTTTAACCACTCGTTAAAAGAATGGGTTTCACTTTTATTGAATTGTAGAGGTTTACCTATTTGCAAAACGCTATCGGGAGAAACTGGGTTTTCTAAAGTGTTTTTATCTGAATCGTCTTTATCCTGAATCGTTGTCTTTATATCCTCTTCGGGAGGTTCAGGACCAAAATAGGCTAATTTTTCTTTTTTTATTTTTGGTTCAAATAAATCTGGATCAAATACGCCTGTGGTAGCTTCAATTTGTTTGTTAAGCGTGTCGTCGATATTTACACTTTTAGACACTGAAATATCTTCAACATCTACGAGAATATCTTTTAAATGAGCTGTATTTTGTTTTATGTACTGTGAGATCTTATTTTGAAGGAATTCTTCCGAAGTAATAAAATCGAATAAAATACTTCTGTCTGAAGTATAGGCTGCCGTTGTTTTTAATTCCTGATTATATTTAAAGCTTTCTTTGCTTTTTAGTCCTTTTAAATAAAGGGCTCTAGCTGCCTGAAAATATGGAAATTCTTCGGTAATGGCTAATAAGGCTGAGGTATTTTCAGTGCTTATGCCTTGCGGATCTTGAAGGATGTCTATAAATTCTTTTTGATTCATTTTACTACCACTTAGCTAAGGTTGCATTGAAAATATCTTGCGTGAGTCTTTCAAAAATCTCTTCGACGGCTATTACTTTTTGTGCACCAACAAGGTTCATGTCTCCAGCATAATCATAGAAAAATGAGAAACGCTGTTCTAAATCGTCTGCTTCATTTTTTCTATTATAAAAACGCACGTTTACGGTAATCGTTAATTTGTTCTGTGCAGCGGTATTATTGGCTGTTGCTGTAGTTGGCGAGATACGGTATTCGGTAATTTCACCTTCATAAATTAAATCGCCACCAGAGGTTACCAATTCTAAATTGGTCTGGTTTAAAAGTAAATCGGCCAGTGCATTTGTAAAATCCCTGTCTAATCCAGGTTCTACTAAAATAGCATTATTCTGAAAGTAATTAACTTGAAAGGTTTTTATGTTTGATGAAATGGAAGCTCCAGTAAACGAATAGGCGCCACAACCTAGAATGGTGAGTGAAATAAGGGCAAAAAGAGTGATTTTGAATAATTTCATAGGAAGTATTATAAGTCGTATTGCTTTATTTTTCTGTACAAGGTGCGTTCGCTAATGCCTAATTCGGCTGCTGCCAATTTGCGTTTTCCATCGTGACGTTCTAACGATTTTTTTATAAGTTCCAATTCTTTATCGTGTAAAGATAGGGTTTCTTCTTCCTCAATTTCTTCAGCGAAATGATATTTATCTTGAGGTTCTACAATAGATTCGTAACTGTCTGCCGATTTTTCACCAATCGATAAAACTTCTAAATCCTCAATAGTTGCATCTTCTTCATCCTCGTCTCCATAAATTTTTTGGATAAGTCCTTCGTGATCTTTTTGAACTTCTTTCCCACTGCCACTTTTCATAAGTTCCATGGTAAGTTTTTTCAAATCGTTTAAATCACTCTTCATATCAAATAATACTTTGTACAGAATTTCCCGTTCATTGCTAAAGTCACTTTCAGATTTAGAGGTTCTTACAACAGCCGGTAAATTGCTGCCTTCGTTAGGTAAATAGCCTTGAAGGGTAGCAGCGTTAATCGTTCTATTTTGTTCTAAAACCGAAATTTGTTCGGCTATATTTCGCAATTGTCTGACGTTTCCGCTCCACCTATATTTTAGCAAAACAACAACGGCATCGTCTGTTAATTTAATGGTTGGCATTTTGTATTTTAAGGCAAAATCGCTCGCAAATTTTCTGAAAAGTAAATGAATATCTTCTTTTCTTTCTCTTAAAGGAGGTAAGTGAATTTCGACGGTGCTCAATCTATAGTAAAGATCTTCACGGAATTTTTCTTTTTTAATGGCTTCAAACATGTTCACGTTTGTGGCTGCCACAATGCGTACATCGGTTTTTTGAACCTGACTGGAACCTACTTTTAAAAACTCGCCATTTTCCAATACACGTAGTAAGCGTACTTGGGTGGTTAGGGGTAATTCGCCTACTTCATCCAAGAAAATTGTTCCGCCATCTGCTACTTCAAAATAACCCGATCTGGCTTGGGTAGCACCAGTAAACGATCCTTTTTCATGACCAAAAAGTTCGGAGTCTATAGTCCCTTCTGGAATGGCTCCACAGTTTACAGCTATATATTTTGCGTGTTTCCGGTGGGATAATTGATGTATAATTTTTGGAATACTTTCCTTACCAACTCCAGATTCTCCAGTTACCAAAACCGAGATATCTGTTGGCGACACTTGCATGGCTTTTTCTATGGCACGATTAAGCTTGGCATCGTTACCAATAATTCCAAATCGTTGTTTTGTTGCTTGAATGGATTCCATATTATTTCCTGCGCAGGCAGGAATCTTTTTAATTAGTTTTTATTTATATAATCGTAGGTAAAACTATTTGATTCAAATAGATTGCCATAATATGTTGTCGTTTGTGTTTTGGTCTTGCCATTTGAAAAGGAAAATATTAAATGGATTAAGATTTTTTTTTCATTTTCATTATGCATAAGATTCTTGCCTTCGCAGGAATTTGTTAATGATTTAATGAAAACCCAATAGCTTCCCCAATTAAAGTTGCGCTGGTACAATTAGTTATTTTTACCTGAACCAAATCTCCAACCTTGTAATTTTCTTTTGGAAAAACGGCTACACTATTTTGTGAGGTTCTTCCAGACCACTCGGCATCAGATTTTTTAGACTCTTTTTCAATTAAAACTTCTACGACCGTGTTTAAGTATCCTTTTGTTTTAATCTCGCTATGTTCCCGTTGGCGCTGAACAATTTCAGCCAATCTGCGTTTTTTTACATCTTCAGGAACATCGTCATCCAATTTACGTTCTGCCATAGTTCCTGGTCTTTCGGAATACATATACATAAAACCAAAGTTGTATTTTACATAGTCCATTAAACTTAAAGTATCCTGATGGTCTTGTTCTGTTTCTGTTGGAAATCCAGAAATTAAATCTTGACTAATAGCACAGTTCGGAAGGATGCGCTTAATATTGTCTATTAATGCGAAATATTCTTCACGGGAATGCAAACGGTTCATTTCCTTTAAAATTCGGTTGCTTCCACTTTGAACAGGTAAATGGATGTGTTTGCAAATATTATGGTGTTTAGCCATAGTTTTTATCACATCCATGGTTAAATCTTGTGGATTTGAGGTAGAAAAACGAATGCGCATTTTTGGATATGTTGTGGCACACATATCTAATAAATTTGAAAAATTAACGGCTGTTGCTTGTTGTAAATCGCTAGCCTTATCAAAATCTTTCTTTAAACCTCCTCCATACCAAAGGTAACTGTCCACATTTTGTCCTAAAAGCGTGATTTCCTTAAAGCCTCTAGTCCATAAATCGTTTACTTCTTCTAAAATACTTTGCGGATCGCGACTTCTCTCGCGTCCACGAGTAAAAGGTACCACACAAAAGGTACACATGTTGTCGCAACCACGAGTAATGGAAACGTAGGCAGTAACGCCATTGCTGTTTAAACGTACAGGAGAAACATCGCCATATGTTTCTTCTTTAGAAAGAATAACGTTGATAGCATCTCTACCATCATCTACTTCAGCAAGTAGATTGGGTAAGTCTTTATAAGCATCTGGACCTACAACTAGATCTACAATTTTTTCTTCTTCCAGGAATTTGCTTTTTAAACGTTCGGCCATACAGCCTAAAACGCCCACTTTCATGCCTGGGTTGGTGCGTTTTACAGCATTGAATTTTTCTAAGCGTTTTCTAATGGTTTGTTCGGCTTTATCACGAATGGAACAGGTGTTTATTAAAACCAAATCGGCGTCTTCAAGAATTTCTGTGGTATTATAACCCTGATCCGAAAGAATGGAAGCCACAATTTCACTATCGCTAAAATTCATCGCACAGCCATAGCTTTCAATATAAAGCTTGCGCGAATTTTGATCTTTATTTTCTATAACCAGACTTTCGCCTTGTTTATTTTCTTCTATAACTTTATTCATGGTTTTTTGAAAAATTATTTTTAGTCAATTTTTCTGCCTGTTTAAGCAAGCAGCTGCAAATATACAATTATTTTAAGGAAAGTGACAAAGTGGCAGAGTGTTAAAATTATTATAAGAAGTTACATTATTTAATTACTTTTAACCGCTAACCAAATACCCTTACAATGACCTTCCTAGAAATAGAAACTAGAATTAAAAACGCACCTCCATTAGATTTTGGAAACCTTATTAACGATGTTATCGAATTGTTTAAAAACATTTGGCTAAAAGGGTTTATATCCGTTTTGCTTATCCTGGTTTTTGCCTTGGGGATTATTTTTGTTTTTAGCCTTATTGGGCTTGCTCCTCAAAACCTAACATTTCAAGAGACCTTCGAGTTGGAAAATTTTTACAATTCGTATTTTTTAAATGTGCTTTACGGAATTCCTCAAACTATTTTAGTAAGTACTGTAACACTTGCTGTTTTAGCTGCTTTTTATAGAATATGCAGGCAATTTGTTTTAGGAGAAACTGTAGAGGCTAATTATTTCTATTTCTTTAAAAAGGAATATTTCTCAAAAGTATTTATGTTAGGAATGATTTACACGGCTATTGCTGCTGTGGCTCAGCTTATGTTTATACTTCCATATTTATACGTTTATATTCCATTATCCTTTTTTGCTGTTGTTTTAGCTAATAATCCAGATATGGGTGAGTTGGCAATAGTGAAGTTGAGTTTTAAATTAGGTAATAAAAAGTGGTTTATTACCTTTATAACCATGCTTGTTGCTGGAATTATTGGGATGTTGGGAATAATTGCCTGTGGAATAGGAGTTGTATTAACGATATCTATTGCTTATTTGCCTTCATTCCTTGTTTATAAAGAAGTGGTTGGATGGGATGAAAGCAATGAGATCGACACTATTGGAACTCTTGATTAATCGAATTATTAGAAAATAAAATCTCTATTATATGAACCCTATAAACATCCTATTAGAAAAAATTGAAAATGCCAAAGCTTTGGATTTTGGTGATATTTTTAACGAAAGCATCGAGCTCTTTAAGAAAGTTTGGCTTCAAGGTCTGATTATGTTGCTTTTAAATGCAGCGATTTTAATCCCATTTTATTTTATCATGTATCTTCCATTGCTTGGAGCAGGCTTGTTAGAGTCTAATGAAAACTATGATTTTGAAGATTTCAATATGATTCTTATGATACCATTATTCATTTTTATCTTTGTTTTCTCTTTGGTAGCTATGGTGGTTAGTTTTGGAATGAAAGCTTCTTTTTATAGAATCTGTAAGCATAAGGATTTAAATATTGCGGTTTCTGATGATTACTTCTTCTACTTAAAAAGACCTTATTTAGGGAAAGTCACTGTTTTGTCTCTTATGACTTTTGGAATTTCTCTCTTGGCAACCTTGCTATGTTTTTTACCACTTATTTATGTCATGGTTCCGGTAACTTTAATAAATGTTATTTTTGCTTTTAATCCAGATTTATCAGCATCAGATATTGTAAAAGCAGGTTTTAAGCTAGGGAATAAAAAATGGCTATTAACCTTCGGATTGATTTTTATCTCTTCAATTTTAGCCCAAATGGTTGGAATGTTGATGTGTTTGATAGGAATTTTTGTTACGGTGTCTTTTTCATATCTACCAGCTTATTTCGTTTACAAAGGATCCGTTGGTTTTGAGACTACTGTTGAAACCCCAAGACTTGAAGACTAAAAGCTCTTTACCCGATTAAACACGTTTTTTTGAGAATAAAAGCAAAAAAAATCGATAAAAAGCACTTGATTATTTTATTAATTAGGTAGATAAATTTTTTTTCACATACATTTGTAGCCATAAAAAATGAGAAATGGCGAAGAACTTAGTAATTGTTGAGTCACCTGCAAAGGCCAAAACCATAGAAAAATTCCTTGGAAAAGATTTCAAGGTCGAATCTAGTTTTGGACATATTGCAGATTTACCTTCAAAAGAATTAGGAGTAGATGTAGAAGGAGATTTTAAACCGAAATACGAGGTTTCTAAAGATAAAAAAGCAGTTGTAAAAAAACTTAAAGACTTAGCTAAAAAAGCCGAAATGGTTTGGCTAGCAAGTGATGAGGATAGAGAGGGTGAAGCTATTGCGTGGCATTTGGCTGAATCTTTAAATTTGGATAAAGAGAAAACCAAACGTATTGTTTTTCACGAAATAACAAAATCGGCTATTTTAAAAGCCATCGAAAACCCGAGAGGTATCGATTACGATTTGGTAGATGCACAACAAGCCCGTCGTGTTCTAGATAGAATAGTAGGTTACGAACTATCTCCTGTACTTTGGCGAAAAGTAAAAGGCGGTCTTTCTGCCGGACGTGTTCAATCGGTTTCTGTAAGATTGATTGTTGAGCGCGAACGTGAAATCCAAGATTTTAAACCTGAAGGATCTTATAGAATAGATGCTGAGTTTTCTAACGAGGCCGGACAAGCTTTTAAAGCGAAATTACCTAAGAACTTCAATGTAAAAGAAGATGCTCAAGCTTTTTTAGAGAAAAATGCAACAGCTGATTTTAAAGTGGCTGACTTAGAAAAAAAACCAGCTAAAAAATCGCCAGCCGCACCATTTACAACTTCAACTTTACAGCAGGAAGCTGCTAGAAAATTATATTTTTCGGTAAGTAAAACCATGACTATTGCACAACGTTTGTACGAAGCAGGTTTAATTACTTATATGAGAACGGATAGTGTAAACCTATCGGACGAAGCCAGAAAAGGCGCTCAAAACGAAATAGAAAACGCTTATGGTTCAAAATTTAGTAAACCAAGAAATTATAAAGGAAAATCGAAAGGAGCTCAAGAAGCGCATGAGGCCATTAGACCAACAGATTTTTCGCTTCATTCGGTAGATATCGATCGCGATCAATCTAGATTATACGATTTAATATGGAAGCGCGCCATTGCTTCACAAATGAGCGATGCGGAACTGGAAAGAACCAATGTAAAAATTAGTGCGTCATCACATAAAGAAATCTTTACTGCAAATGGAGAAGTAATTACATTTGAAGGATTTTTAAAAGTGTATTTGGAAGGAACGGACGACGAAGATGCCGAACAAGAAGGGATGTTACCAGCCATGAAAACCAACGAGACGCTTCTAAATAATTATATTACAGCTACAGAACGATATACACGTGCACCATATAGATATACCGAAGCTTCTTTGGTAAAGCAATTAGAAGAATTAGGAATTGGACGTCCGTCAACTTACGCGCCAACAATTTCTACGATTCAAAACAGAAATTACGTAGAAAAAGGAGCTATAGAAGGTGTAGAGCGAAACTATTCGCAATTAACCTTGAAAAATGGGCAAGTAAAAGATAAACTGTTAACCGAAAAAGTAGGTTCGGATAAAGGGAAATTAGTGCCAACCGATATTGGAATGATTGTTACCGATTTCTTGGTTACGCATTTTCAAAATATTCTTGATTATAATTTTACAGCGAAAGTTGAGGAAGACTTTGATGATATTGCCGAAGGAAAGGTAAATTGGACGACCATGATGAAAGATTTTTACAAAGACTTTCATCCTAATGTAGTAGATGTTCAAGAAAACGCCGATAGAGAATCTGGAGAACGTATTCTTGGGAAAGATCCAAAAACAGGAAAACAGGTAAGTGTGCGTTTAGGGAAGTTTGGACCTATGGTTCAAATAGGAACTGTTGATGATGAAGAAAAACCAAGCTTTGCAAGTCTTTCTCCAGACCAACAATTAAATACCATTACTTATGAGGAAGCTATGGACTTGTTTCAACTTCCAAAAAACTTAGGGACTTTTGAAGGAGAAGAAATAGAAGTAAATAACGGACGTTTTGGACCTTATGTTAAATTTGGAGATCAGTTTGTGTCTTTGCCAAAAGGAGTAGATCCTTTAAGCGTAGAGTTAGATGATGCCATTGTTTTAATTAAAGAAAAGCAAGAGGCAGATGCTCCTATATATATGTATCAAGATTTACCAGTTCAAAAAGGGAAAGGACGTTTTGGACCATTTATTAAATGGAACGACATGTTTATTAATGTGAACAAAAAATACGATTGGGATGATTTATCAGATAAGGACATTGTAGAACTTATTGAAGATAAAATCCAAAAGGAAATAGATAAAGTAATCCACAATTGGAAAGATGCTGGTATTCGTATCGAAAAAGCCCGTTGGGGAAGACACAATGTAATTAAAGGTAAAACAAAAATAGAGTTGCCAAAAACTGTGGATGTGTCTGAAATGACTTTAGAAGAAGCCCAAGCGCTTATAGAAGAAAAAGCACCTAAGAAAAAAGTTGCCAAGAAAAAGCCGGCTGCAAAAAAAACAACCCCTAAAAAGAAATAATAATTAAACGTATATATAAGGTCTAATGAATTTTAATTTTCTTTCTCCTGTTTCCGATTTGGTTCTAGCTCATAACGAGTTATTGTCTCAACAAACCTTAGGAAAAAAAATAAAAATTCATTCCAAGCAACAAGGTATTCCAGAATTGGACAATGTTCACTTGGCTATAATTGGTGTTCTTGAAAATAGAAATAACATTAATTATATAGGTGAAGAGTTTAATTTAGACGAAATTAGAAAGTCGCTTTATTCTCTATTTCCAGGAAGCTGGCATAAGACCATTGCTGATTTGGGCGATATTAATAGAGGAGAATCGGTAGAAGACACCTATTTTGCCTTAAAGACAACGATAAATATTTTAGTTCAAAAAAACATCATACCTATTATTATAGGAGGGAGTCAAGATTTAACTTATGCCAATTATCGCGCATACGATACTTTGACTCCGATGGTAAATATTGTTAATGTAGATTCTAAATTTGATTTAGGAGATTCTGCCAAACCTATAAAGAACGATAGTTTTGTAGGTAAAATTATTTTAGACCAACCTTATAATTTATTTAATTATGCAACTATAGGATATCAAACCTATTTCAACTCACAAGAAGAAATAGATTTAATGGATAGGTTGTATTTTGAATCCTATAGATTGGGACAAGTTTCAAAAGACATTACCTTAGCCGAACCTGTATTGCGAGATGCCAACATTGTTAGTATCGATTTAAATGCTATAAAAGCCTCAGAACTGAGTTCTAGGCAAAAAACCTCCCCCAATGGATTGGACGGTAAAGAAATATGTGCTATTTCCAGATATGCAGGAATTAGTAATAAGGTTTCTTCCATTGGGATTTATGAATATAAACCATCGTCGGACGATACCATTACATCTATGATGGTAGCTCAAATAATTTGGTACTTTATTGAAGGAGTAAATTGTAGAATTAAAGATGATGATTTTTTAAATGATGAAAGTTATCAGAAATTCATTACTTTGGTCGACCATCAAGAATTGGTGTTTTACAAAAGCATCAAGACGCAACGATGGTGGATTGAAATACCTTTTTTATCAGAAGTAAATACTAAATTAAAAAGGCATACGTTATTACCTTGCATGCATGAAGATTATTTAGATGCTTGTGATAACAAGCTTCCAGAGCGCTGGTATAAAGCTTATCAAAAGAACTGCATTTAGTGGTTGTGATAAATTATGCGCTTTTCATCGTTGAACCGCACTTTTTTCACGATGAAACGTGAATTTTTTTAAAAAAAAGTTGTTTTTTAAAAAATATATAGATATGTTTACGCTCTTAAAAATCTTAAGACACAAAATTAAATTATTAACCTCGAGTTTTCTATGGATATGAAGAAGTTTATTTTATTAACCGCAGTTTTGACATTTTTAGCTAGTTGTGGCTCTGGAGACAGAGGTCAATTGGTTGGTGTTAAAGGAAAGAAGTGGCATCCTGAAAAGCCTTTTGGTATGGAATTAGTACCAGGAGGAGCTTTTATTATGGGTAAGGCAGACGACGATCTGGCCGGTATTCATGACGCACCTTCAAAAACAGTAACTGTTAGATCATTCTATATGGACGCGACAGAAATTACAAATAGCGAATATCGTCAATTTGTAAACTGGGTAAGAGATTCTACTATTAGAACCAAATTAGCAATACTTGCTGACGAAATTGGTGAAACCCCTGGAAATGGAGGTATTGGAGAATATGCTTTTAAAGATTCAGATCCTGAAAACATGACTGTTTACGAAAAGTATATGTACGATAACTACAGTGGTTTAGGTCCAACTGGTTACGAGGGAAGAAAATTGAATCATGATGTTGATATCATTTTTGATACAGCAGATTATCCAGACGAATATTATGCTGAGGTAATGGATACCATGTATATTCCACTTGAGGAGTCTTATAACGGACAAAGAACTTGGGATGTAACTAAATTTAAGTTTCAATATTCTTATATGGATATAGAAAAAGCTGCAAAAAACAGATCTTTAAAGAGAAAAGATGTTATTATTAAGGAGGAAGTAGAAATTTATCCTGATACGACTACTTGGATTAGAGATTTCGCTTACTCATATAATGAGCCAATGCACAACGATTATTTCTGGCATGATGCTTACGGAGATTATCCAGTGGTTGGAGTGTCTTGGACTCAAGCAAAGGCTTTTTGCCAATGGAGAACCATGTACCACAATGCTTATAGAAAAAGCAGAAAACAACACTATGTAAACTCATACAGATTACCGTCTGAAGCAGAATGGGAATATGCTGCAAGAGGGGGTCTTCAAGCTGCAACTTATCCTTGGGGTGGACCATATACTAAAAACGACAGAGGTTGTTTTATGGCAAACTTTAAACCTTTAAGAGGAGATTATGCTGCTGACCAGGCTTTATATACTGTTGAAGCAAAATCTTACGATCCTAACGATTTCAACTTATATAACATGGCAGGAAACGTGTCCGAATGGGTAAGTGCATCTTACGATCCATCTTCTTACGAGTATGTTTCCACTATAAACCCTAGTGTTAACGATATTAACAACAAACGTAAAGTAGTGCGTGGAGGTTCTTGGAAAGATGTAAAGTACTATTTACAAGTAAGTTCAAGAGATTACGAATACGCAGATTCAGCTAGAAGTTATATTGGATTCAGAACCGTTCAAGATTATATGGGAACTGAAGTAACCAAAAACTCTGCGGCTACCAACAGATAAGAATTAAACAACCACAATAATAATAACTAAATATTAACCTTCTTTAAGTACAACTTAAACACTTAACTAAAAAACTAAAATTATGGCACAATCAAGAGCATTTAAGAAATTTATGGTAATGTCTTACGGATTTGGAGCATCAATTGTAATCATTGGAGCTTTATTCAAAATCGTTCACTTCGAAATAGGTCCGTTAACGGGTAACGTTATGTTAACCTTAGGCCTGGTAACAGAGGCTATTGTATTTGCCATTTCTGCTTTCGAACCTGTAGATGACGATTTAGACTGGTCTTTAGTATATCCAGAATTAGCTGGAGGACAAGGTCTTTCTAGAAAACAAGAACAACCTAAAGATGCTGAAGGATTACTTTCTAAAAAATTAGACAGTTTATTAAAAGACGCGAAAATAGATGCGGAATTAATGGCAAGTTTAGGAGATAGCATTAAAAACTTCGAAGGAGCTGCAAAAGGTATTAGCCCAACAGTTGATTCAATTGCTGCTACTAAAAAATATGGTGAAGAGCTTTCTTTAGCTGCTGCACAAATGGAATCTTTAAATAGTTTATACAAAGTACAATTGGAAAGTGTAAACCGTCAAGCTACTATTAATGAAGAAGCTGTTGAAAACGCGACAAAATTAAAAGAGCAAATGAAATCTTTAGCATCTAACTTATCATCATTAAATGGTGTTTATGGAGGTATGCTTTCTGCAATGAATAAAAGCTAATTAGTATCGTACTAAAAATTAAATTTTAACAATTAACTACAAAACTAATTAGAAATGGCAGGAGGAAAATTGTCCGCAAGACAGAAAATGATTAACTTGATGTATTTAGTGTTTATAGCCATGCTAGCACTTAATATGTCGAAAGAGGTCCTATCGGCATTTGGTTTAATGAACGAGAAATTAACCGAATCCAATGAGGCTGCAACGACGCGTAACCAACAATTTTTTGCTGGTTTACAGCAACAAGCTGTAGATAATGAATTGAAATATGGTCCTTTAAGAGATCAAGCAGCTCAAATTAATACTTTAGCTAATAATTTCAATACTTATTTAGAAGATTTAAAAGGAAAGATGGTAGCTACTGTCGATGACCCACATGAATATGAAGTCATGGATAAAGGAGATTACCTAGATAATCATTTCTTTATAGGCGATAAATTAAAGCCAGAAGGCCAAGCCTTTATGTCTGAAATCGCAACATTTAGAGATGGTGTTATAGAGGTTTTGTCAAAAAATCCAGATATGGCAAGCGTTTCTGCCGATGTTAAAAAGAAATTTGCAACAGATGATGTTAAACGTGCCGCAGGAACTGTTGCTTGGTTAGATCATAACTATAAAGGTTTCCCTTTAGTTGCTTCTTTAACTAAAATGACTCAGTTACAAGCTGATGTTAAAACAACTCAATCGGAAGTATTATCATCTATGTTAGCTGGTAAATTAAAAGTTGAAGCGTCTTTAACAAATTTTGATGCGATTGTTGTTCCAGACAAAACGGCTTTCTTCTCGGGAGAAAACTTTACTGGAAGAATTATCTTAGGAAAAAAGGATAACACGTTAAAGGCTGATAAGGTTGTAGTAAATGGTAAAGAATTGGCTGAAGATGCAATGAAGGCCGGTGAAACATTCTTAGAATTTCCTGCAGGAGCTGTTGGAGAGCAAGATATTAAAGGCCAATTCATCTTTAAAGAAGGTGGTGAGGATATAATTATCGATTTTGAAAGCACCTATGCGGTTGTACCAAAACCAAACTCGGCTACTATTTCTGCCGATAAAATGAATGTGGTATATCGTGGAGTTGCGAACCCAATGACAATTTCTTTTGCTGGTATTTCAGATAATAATGTATCTGCTAGTGCACCAGGTTTAAGTAAAGCTAGTGGTGTTGGTAAATACATAATGAATCCAGGAACAGGTAGAGAAATCACCATTAATGTAACTGGAACTTTGCCTAACGGAGATAAAGTAAGTGATAAAGCTTTGTTTAGAATTAAAGATATTCCAAAACCAACAGGAACTATAAGTGGACAAGATGGTATTGTAAAATTACCACGTAACTCTGTTGAAATTTCAACCATTGGTGCCATGTTAGACGATTTTGATTTTGAATTACCAATTCAAGTAACTTCGTTTAAATTTAAAGTACCTGGTCAACCATCTGTGGATGTTAATGGAACTAAATTAAACGATCAAGCTAAAAGTGCTTTACGTAAAGCTAGACGTGGCGACAACGTTCAAATTTTCGAAATTAAAGCACAGATTAAGGGGAACTCCGCTTATAAGTTAAAAGGAGTTTCAGCTGTAATTGTTGAGATAGCAAACTAATAGAAATTATCATCTCGAAAAGTTGATAGGCCCTAATAATTAAATGTAAAATGATGAATTATAAAAGTTTTTTATTAACCGTTTTAAGCATATCGTTTGTATCTGCTTCCTTTGCTCAGGCGAACATTTTAAATGCTAAAACTCCTAGTGAGATTGGTGTTAGAACCGAGGCTCAAAAAGAAGTAGATAACGACAAGCCATTGGAATATGGTTATGTGGACGATAGGGACATTATGTTTTCTAAAATGACTTGGGAAAGAGTGGTTTTAGACGAACGTGTTAATTTCCCATTATACTACCCTGTAGACACAAATAATATTGGTAAGGAAAGACGTTCTTTATTCGATGTTCTTTGGAAAAACGTAAAGGATGGTAATATTGAAAACATTTATGACGATTCTTATTTTACAACCAAACGTACATTAAAGGATATTCAATCAGCTATGTCTAAAATTGATACTTTAGATATAGGTTTCGAACAATTTAATGCCGATGGATATGTAGATCCGGAATATATTGTAAAACGCGATATTACATCTTACGATATTAGTGCTTATTTAGTGAAAGGGTTATGGTATTTTGATAAGCGTCAATCAGAATTAAAGTACAGACTTCTTGGAATAGCACCAGCTGCTCCAGATGTTAACTTTATCGATTCTGACGATGAAGCAAACAAAGAACCAATTCCTTTATTCTGGGTGTTTTTCCCAGATGCTAGAGATATTCTGCACCAAGCTAAATCGTTTAACAACGAAAACAGTGCCGTGCCTTTCTCTTTCGATCACTTGTTAAACGCAAGAAGATTCAACGGATATATATATAAAGAAGAGAATGTTTATGGAGACCGTAAAGTAACCGAATACATTTCTGAAAATGCTTTAATGCAACTCTTGGAATCTGATAGAATTAAAGAAAAAATTAGAGATTTTGAATTAGATATGTGGGCTTACTAAGTATTACCACATAATACACCTAAAAACGTTCACCTTAAAGTGAACGTTTTTTTTTATTCTGTACAGAGAGTTTCTTTTTAACTTACTTTTGTACCGTATGAAACAAGTAGATTATATTATAGTAGGTTGCGGATTGGCCGGAATAGCTTTTTGCGAGCAGTTAATTGCTGCAAACAAGAGTTTTCTTATTTTTGATAATCAATCGCAGCAGTCTTCTGTTGTTGCAGGAGGTTTATACAATCCAGTGGTTTTAAAACGTTTTACATCTGTATGGAAAAGTGAGGAGCAATTGGATTTGGCCTTGCCCATATATCACCATATAGAGGAAAAACTTCAAGTAAAAATTGATTATAAAATACCTGTTTACAGACGTTTTTCTTCGCATGAAGAGCAAAACAATTGGTTTTTAGCAAGCGATAATCCTTTATTGGCGGAACACCTTTCATCTAAAATCATAAAGAATTCAAATTTAAGTATTCATGCGGATTATGGTTTTGGTGAAGTTTTAAAAACGGGAAGAATAGATACCAAGGTTCTTATTTCTTCATATAAAACATATTTAAAAGAAGGAAATAAGCTTATTGAAGAATCATTTAATTACTCGGAGTTAAAGACCTCGAAAGGAAGGCTTTCATATCAAGACATTTCTGCTTCCAATATGGTGTTTTCTGAAGGTTTTGGCTTAAAAACAAATCCATTTTTTAATTACCTTCCTTTAAAGGAATCAAAAGGGGAACTATTAACTATTTACGCTCCAGAATTGAAAATTGATTATGTTTTAAAATCGAGTGTGTTTATTTTACCATTAGGAAACGATTTGTATCATATAGGAGCCACATACAACTGGGACGATAAAACCAATAACATTACTAAAGAAGGTAGAGAAGAGCTGTTAAACAAGCTTAAAACCTTTTTAACCTGCAGCTTTGAGGTAGTGGATCAAGTAGCAGGAATAAGACCAACTGTTAAAGACCGTAGGCCATTGGTTGGGACACATCCAGAACATAATAACATGTTTGTTTTAAATGGGCTTGGTACTAGAGGCGTCATGATTGGTCCTTATGTAGCCAAGCAGCTTTTTGATTATATAGAAAAGGGTAAAGCTTTGGATAAGGAGATTGATATCAATCGTTTTGGTCTTTAGTTAAAGTTTCATCGTAATGCATAAAAAGATTGATCCAAATATTTCTGGACCAACGCATAATAATAGGGCCAAACACAATTAATGTAACAACTATTGCGATAAAAGAAGTTGTTAAACTGGTTCCTAAAAAGAAAAAACTTATAACAAAGGCAGCAAAAGCGAACGCAATACCAACACCATAGCTTACATACATGGAGCCAAAAAAGAAGGAGGGTTCCATTCTATATCTGGTACCACATTTAGAACAATGGTCTTTTATTTTTAAAACATCCTTAAGTTTATAAGGATTATTATTGAAGTACATGGATTCTTGATGGCATTTAGGACATGCCCCACTAAAAATGCTATAAAGCTTATTACCTTTTTTTATCATTGCTAAAACAATTACTTTTGCGCTTTGTAAGTTTCCGCAAAATTAGAATTTTATTTAACAACATACCGTAACAAGAGTCATAAAAATGATTAATATCCATAATCTATCAATTTCCTTTCAAGGAGAATATTTATTCGAAGACCTAACCTTTAAATTAAGTCCGGGTGATCGTGTTGGATTAATTGGAAAAAATGGCGCTGGAAAATCAACCATGCTAAAAATTTTAGCGAAAGAAATGGAACCAGATTCCGGACAAATAGCTGCCGATAAAAACATGAGTATTGGTTTTTTAAAGCAGGATATCGATTTCGTGTTAGGAAGAACAGTTTTAGAGGAATCATACGAAGCTTTTAAGGAGTTGAAAACCATAGAGGCCAAATTAGAAGATATCAATTACCAATTGGTAAATCGCACCGACTACGAAAGCGAAGGTTACCATCAAATAATGGTCGATTTAAACGACTTACAACATCAATATGAAATCCTAGGAGGTTATAACTATCAAGGTGAAACAGAAAAAATACTACAAGGTTTAGGTTTTAAACGAAGCGATTTCGAAAAATTAACAGATACCTTTTCCGGAGGATGGCGTATGCGTATTGAACTAGCCAAGTTACTTCTTCAAAACAATGATATTTTATTGCTGGATGAGCCAACAAACCACTTGGATATAGAATCCATTATCTGGTTGGAAAGCTTTTTAAAAACCTATTCAGGAGCTGTTGTTATTGTATCTCACGATAAAATGTTTTTAGATAATGTAACCAATCGTACCATAGAAATTTCCTTAGGAAGAATTTACGATTACAACAAACCTTATTCTAAATTTTTAGTACTTCGTCAGGAAATTAAGGAACAGCAACTTGCCACCCAAAAGAATCAACAAAAACAAATAGAGCAAACCGAAAAGCTTATTGAAAAATTCCGAGCCAAAGCCTCCAAAGCTACAATGGCACAGTCTTTAATTAAAAAATTGGACAGAATAGATCGGATAGAAGTAGATGAAGACGATAATTCCGTTATGAAACTGAATTTTCCAGTATCGGTTATTCCTGGAAAAGTGGTTATAGAAGCTAATAATATTACTAAAAATTACGGCGATGTTCAGGTTTTAAAAAACATTAGCCTCACCATTGAACGCGATACAAAAACAGCTTTTGTTGGCCAAAACGGACAAGGAAAATCCACTTTAGCTAAAATTATTGTTGGTGAAATAAAGCATCAAGGGGAATTGAAACTTGGACATAATGTGCAAATAGGTTATTTCGCCCAAAATCAAGCCGAATATTTAGATGGAACAAAAACCGTTTTAGATACGATGATTGATGCTGCAAACGAAACCAATCGAAGTAAAGTAAGAGACATTCTTGGTTCTTTTTTGTTTAGAGGCGAGGAAGCGGAAAAATACGTTCGTGTACTATCTGGAGGAGAACGTAACCGTTTGGCATTAGCTAAATTGTTGTTGCAACCTTTGAATGTTTTAGTCATGGATGAGCCAACAAACCACTTGGATATAAAATCTAAAAACGTATTAAAAGAAGCTCTGAAAAAATTTGAAGGTACGCTGATACTTGTCTCTCACGACAGGGATTTTCTTCAAGGTTTAACCAATACGGTTTACGAGTTTAAAGATCATAAAATAAAGGAATATTTAGGAGATATCGATTTCTACTTACAACAACGAAATGTTGAAAATTTACGGGAAGTTGAAAGACGCGATGTTGTTAAGGAAACCCCTAAAGAAAGCAATAAGGAATCTTATGAGTCTCAAAAGAAAATGAAATCTTTAAACAATAAGCTCAGCAATATAGAATCTAAAATTCAGCAGCTAGAAAAAGAAATCAAGACTATGGATGTAGAGTTGGCGTCAAACTATGATGCTACTGTTTCCAAAGCCAGTTTTTTTGATAACTATCAATCTAAAAAGAAAAAACTGGAAGCATATATGGGAGATTGGGAAAAAGTCCATGAATCTCTTGAAAACCTATAAACACATGTTTTATACATTTTAATTAATTCTTCCAAAAAGATGTAGTTCATCGATTAAATTTGTTTGTCATCTATAAATCTTCTATTATTGTTAGAGAATAAATCCCAAATTTAACAACTATGAAGACTTTTACACTTGTATTACTTTGTTTTTTGGCAACCACTTTTTCTTTTTCAGAGGTATCTAAAATTGAAAAAGATGCTCTTTTGGCATTGTATAAATCTACAAATGGCGAAAAATGGAATCACACTTGGAATTTAAGCGAGCCTATTGAAAATTGGTATGGGATCACAGTTGAAAATAGTCAAGTGGTAGAGATTAATTTACATTTCAACAATTTAAAAGGAACACTTCCTCAAGAAATTGGAAATTTAGTAAATCTAAGAAAACTGAATCTTGGGTTTAATCAATTAGAAGGGCAATTACCATCCACTTTAGGGAATTTAAAAGCTTTAGTTTCTTTGGAATTATTTATGAATAAATTTATGGGAACCATTCCTTCAGAAATTTGTAACCTAACAAATTTAAAGGTTTTAAAACTATATAGTAATGGTATAACAGGTGAAATACCGACTTCCATCGGGAACTTGGTAAATTTAAAAGAACTCTTGTTAGGAAGTAATTATTTAACTGGAACCATTCCAGCAGAAATTAAAAACATACAACAACTAGAAATATTAAGTTTAATAGATAACAACTTGGTTGGTGAGATACCTTTTGAAATAGGTAGCTTAACACAGCTAAAGGAGTTAGTTCTAGCAAGTAACAAATTAACAGGAACTGTACCTTACCAAGTTACTGGTTTATCTCAGCTAAGTACCTTTATGGTAAGCGACAATGATTTTGATCGCGAATACGTGTCGTTAGTTGGAGGAAATGGAATTCATCCAAATAAGTTTATAGAATTTAATTCTAAAACGGTTATCACCGATAATGATTAATTATTAGTTAATTTATAAATGAAAAGAGACTATCTGAGAAGATGGTCTTTTTTTTTATCTTTGGATTATGGAAGAACACGAATTTCAATGTCCGTATTGTTGGGAGACTATTTCGATGTTATTGGATAGCTCGCAGTCTGAACAAGAATATATTGAGGATTGTGAGGTATGTTGCAATCCCATACAGATTTCGGTAAAATTTCAAGCACAAGAACTTGTAAGTTTTCGGGTTGAAAGCATTGAGCAATAAATTTATTTAAAATGTGCTTGTTATGTCTAAAAAGCATTGTATATTTGCAGTCCTAAAATGATTGAGTCGGTATTATGAGCCAAAAGTTAAAAGCTAAGAAAATCATTTTGGTATTAAATCGCGGGATAGAGCAGTAGGTAGCTCGTCGGGCTCATAACCCGAAGGTCACTGGTTCGAGTCCAGTTCCCGCTACTAAGCTTAAGGCTAACTAAATCAAAGGGTTGTGTATTCACAACCCTTTTTTTTATGTCTTCAATTTTAAGTTTTATATTGCAGGTACATGATTCAGTACATGATTTTGCTATGAAACCCAACTACAATGAACCTAAAATCTACACTGGTGGTGTAGATGTTGACCAATGGTCAAAGCTAACCTCCAAAGAGCAAAAAAAAGCTCTTGAGAAGGATTGGTATGTCTATTTTTCTTTTCGTGATCCTGAAACAGGATATATGAAACAACAAAAAAGAATGAAGGCCTCAGCTAACAGTTTTAACAACAGAAAAGACAGGTTGAATATCCTCAAACCTCTTCAGCGAAAGCTTATGGATGTGCTTGACGCTGGATTCAATCCGTATCTTAAGGATAATTCTCACGTTAGGCGCAAATTAATGGGAGAGCCAGAGGTTATAATAAACGAAAAACCAAAGCCAGTTCAAACAATAATAAAAGATCGGCCAAAGCCTGTCGAAGTTATTGAAGAAGTAAAGACTGTTGTCACTTCAATGAAAGAAGAGTCTATCGTGACTCTTGAGGAAGCGAAAAAGTTGGTTTTAGATACGAAGCAGAAGGTATTAAATGAGACCTCCTTTCCACAATATAGAAGCCGAATAAATAGGTTCTATAAATGGCTTTATGAAAACGATTTTAAGGAAAGTGATGACATTAAGAAAATCAATAAAAAGACCGTAATACAATATCTCAATACCGTATTACAAAGTACCAGTCCAAGAAATAGAAACAACACACGCAACGATCTTAATTCATTTATCGAGACCCTTATCGATAATGATGTATTACAAGAAAATTTTGTTACAAGATTAAAGAAATTGAAATCTACCCCAAAAAGGAATAAGTCCTATAATTCTGAACTATTAAAAGATATTAAGGACTATATGGATAAAAACGATCCTCTATTGTCCCTTTTTGTGGATTTTGTATGCTATGGGTTTTTACGGCCTATTGAAGTATGTAGAATGAAGATAGGAGACCTTAATTTTAAGGATATGAAAATGCAAATTCAAGCAAAAAATAAGCTCGTAAAGGAAAAGATAATACCGAGCATACTATTTGACAAACTTCCTGATCTGACTGGTTTTTCTCCCGAAGATGATTTGTTTACAATCAAGCAGATAGGAGGGCAGTGGGACGTAAATGAAGTTAATAAAAGAAACTATTTTTCAAAACGGTTCAAGAAAGTTAAGGACCATTTTGGGCTAAGTGTAGATTATGGGCTTTATAGTTTTAGGCACACAACAACTTCAGAGCTCTATCGGGAAATATCCAAAGAGCCCAATATGTCGCCCCATGCTGTCAAAAGTAAATTGATGCTTATTTCTGGTCACTCCTCCATGTCCGCATTGGAAAGTTATCTTAGGGATATTGATGCTGAATTGCCAGAGGATTTCTCACATTTTTTAACGTAAAGTTATTAAATAAGGGGTGGTTGTATTACAGTGTATTACGATTTAGGTACAATGTATTACGAGTAATACATTGTAATACAAGCCTCATATTTGATCCTATATTGATATTTTAGCAGTTCCTTAAATCTATAATTTACTATGAAACGCTTTGGAGTATTAATTAAAGAGGATTTTGAAATGGAGTCAATTGAGATTCAGGATCAAATCTTAGTATTGAATGGTTTATTCGAAAAAAATGTCACCGTAAGTATTACTGACATTTCAGAAGCGAGATATGGCAATGGAATTAAAGCGCCATTAGTTCCATTGATTGAGCCAACGAAATCATTGGTTTATGATTTTTATGATTTTTTAGTACTCCGATACAAGGAATATATTGACGAACACTTTGTTGATTTTTTCATACAATTTAATAAAGAGGTGTATGGAAAGTCTAAGAAAGGTCAAAAGAAAAGGGCACTTCATTATTTCAATGAAATATTTAAGGAATTTAGTATTGATGGTTTTAATACATTTAAAAGAGATGTTTCCGTAACAGGTTTTGAAAGCATAGAAGCGGAAAACAGGATGTTCTTTCTTTACAAACAAAGAGAAGCAATGAAATGGAATATTGCCAAACGTGATTTCCTGTTAGAATACCTTTATGGCAATTTGAATTACTTTGATGGGGTTTTAATGAATGAGAATGAATTATTAAATGAGTTTATTGCATTTGAATTTCACCTTAAACAATTAATCGGTTTAAACGATAAATATAAATTTGAACTTGATTTCTACTTTTCAAAACGGGGTGTTTTAAATGACCTTTTCCAGCATTACAATCATATCTTCTCAAATATCGATATTTTCATAAAAGTTAACAATACAATTGAAGAGTTGAATAGTTTAATACCTGCCCACATTGATAGTCTGTACCCTGTATTAGTGCAACTAAAATTAATTACGGATAGTAAGAAAGACTTTATGGACTATCTCCTTAAAGAGCACAAAATCAAAAAAACCAATATTCCAGTTATTGATGAAGCTATTCAGTTGGAACATGCCAAAAGAATGCAATTTTATATGAATGAATTTAAAGAATTAGCATCAGAAAAATAGGGTTTTTACAAAAACACCAGTTTAACGTAGTTACCACTATAAAACACTACTCCACCACCATTCCCAGCACCATCCATTTTTTGAAAGTCGGTAGTAAATTGCCATTAGAAAAACCTAAACACAATTCTAATGGAAAAAGACTTCAAACAGTCATCAGAAAATTTTTTAAAAGCATTCGACGCATACCATAGTGTCGTTTCAAAAATTCATGCAAATGAAAGATATGATTCCGTAAGTGAATCTACATTTTCAATTGCAAAAAAACAATTAAGCCGCTTAAAGATGATATTCATCTCTAAGTGGCTTCCTTATTTATTAACCTTTTTTAAACCACAAAAACCATGAAAAAAACAGGATTAACTATCCGTATTGATGATCACTTACGAGAATCAATCGAAGCGGCCGCACTACGAGAAAACCTGACAGTTTCTCAGTATGTTCGGGAATTATTATGGGATAAACATGGAATTTATATGTAATTATGGGAGAAAGAAAATTCATTGCCCAAGGAAATCTTGAAGTCGTCAATGATGATATTGACAAGTTTCAGAAAGAAACAGTAAAACAAGAAAGCAACACCAGTTGCTTTCTTGTTAAACCCGCAAATAAATGGATTGATGAAGCAAAATCACGTCCAATTCCAAGACTATTGTTTGATAGGTTCTGGTACGAAGGTGAAGTCTGTATTCTATTTGCAGACACCAATGTAGGTAAGTCCATTTTAGCTGTTCAAATAGCAAACAGTATCAGTAAAGGAAAGGCTATAAATGGTTTTCAAATTGAAACAGGGCCTTTACGAGTTGCATATTTTGATTTTGAGTTATCGGACAAGCAATTTGAAAAGCGTTATTCCAATAATTATAAGGACCATTATGTTTTTCCCCACAACTTGTTAAGGGTGGAAATCAATACCGAAGCCGAAATTCCTAAAGAGTTTAAAGACTATGAGGAATTTCTATGTAATTCTTTTGAAACTGTAATAGTAAAAGATAAAGTAGAGGTTTTGATTATTGATAATATCACTTTTTTAAGGAGTGATAACGAGAGAGCTAAAGATGCACTTGTTTTAATGAAACACCTTAAGAGCATTAGTAAAAAATATGGTGTCTCTATACTTGTATTGGCTCACACTCCTAAGCGAGATGCAACCAAACCTATCACTAAAAATGATTTATCGGGAAGCAAAATGCTTATGAACTTTTGCGATAGCGCTTTTGCTATAGGTCAAAGTGCCTCGGTACCATCTATGCGTTATATCAAACAGATCAAACAACGAAATACCGAAGAAATATTTCATGCTGAAAATGTGGCTGTGTGCAAAATTGAAAATCCTCATAATTTTTTAAGATTCCAGTTTGAAGAATTTGGTTCTGAAAGTGAGCATTTAAGACAATACACATCATCAGACCTATCAGAAAGAGATGATCAAATTATTGAAATGAAAGAGGAAGGTATGCCAAATACTCAAATTGCATCAAGATTAGGTATTAGCGAAGGTACCGTAAGAAACACAATTAAGCGTTTAGAAGCATAAGTCGATTATAATGGATGCATCAGTAGTATATAAAGTAGCTAAAGCACTTCCAATGGAAGAGCTGGCGAAGCTATATGATATGCTGAAAGCTGATTTGTCTCCAGTACCTATTGCAAGACCAGACGTTAAGAATGTGCGAAAATTTACCGATGAAGATGCATTAAATTATCTTTTCAATAAATTGGAAATCCATTAAAAATGACTCGTAACGCTCGTAACGTTCGTAACCCTTAAGGATGTTACGAGCGTTACGAACATTACGAATCCTATGAAAATTAAAACAAACAACTAAAAATCAAATAATTATGAATTATAAATACCATTTAGATAAATCGAGCAAGAAATTTCCGTGTCCTCAATGTCAAAAAAGAACCTTTGTAAGATATGTTGATACCGAATCAAAACAATATTTAGAAGATCGTATTGGAAGATGCGATAGAGAAAGCAAATGTGCTTATCATTTATCTCCAAAAGGTAATATGCCAATCACAGGGCCTTCAGTTGAATACAAATCAGAAGAACCAACCTTTCATGACCAAAATATTATAGAAAAATTTGGTAAAAACTATATGGATAACAACTTCATTAGATATTTGCTCACAATCTTTGATCCAGTAGATGTAAGAGAAGTTATATTAAAATATCTTATTGGAACATCAAATCATTGGAGGGGATCAACCGTGTTTTATCAAATTGATGAGAAAAATGACATTCATGCGGGAAAAGTGATGTTGTATGACAAAAAAACTGGAAAAAGAGTCAAGAAACCATTCAGTTTTGTTACATGGTTACATCGTGTACTACGAATTAAAGACTTTGTATTACAACAATGTTTGTTTGGATTACATCGTCTAACAGATGAATGTGAAATTAAAACCATAATCATAGTAGAATCTGAAAAAACCGCCATTGTTATGAGTGTATTTAGAAGAGACATTATCTGGATGGCAACAGGTAGTAAATCAAATTTTAAAGCTGAATTATTAAAGCCTTTAAAAGGGCGTGAAATTATTGCTTATCCAGATAAAACAGAATATGAAAACTGGAATAAAACAGCAAAACATTTAAGAAATGAAGGTTTTAATATTAAATGTAGTAAATTAATGGAAGAAAATGGTCTTGAAGATGGAGATGATCTGGTGGATTTTATTATTAGTCAAAAAAGAGCTTTAGCAGCTTAATCAGGCATGAGTGTTTTCGAAAAACCGTAAAAAAAGTAAGGCAACACTTTACTTTTTTTACGGTTATTTCTTTCTAATATTTAGGTAAATCCATTTTAAAATAATTAGTTAATAATAAGCTTTTTTGGTTATATGTGTACCCAAATTGGGAACTTCTGTACCCAAAATCAACGGTCTATCAACGGTCTATCAACGATCAACCAACGATCAACCAACGGTCAACCAACGGTCAAAAAATTATTAAAAGTAATGTAACACCTTACTTTTTGTAAGGCTCAACCCTAACTTAAATAGGGCCAATCCATCTTCATGCTAATTAGATAACAGTAATAAAATTTTAGATTATATAAGATATAGATGGCATGTAGCAAATTGTTAGAAGAACAAGTTTTGGGAGATGGATCTGATCTGTTGAATTTTGTTATTCAACTAAAAGTGGCTTATACGGTTTCCCGTAATTAGATGTAACTGTTTTTTCCTATCTTTAAACTCCTTAAAGAATTAACTAAACACAATATATTTTGGTTTAAGCACATGGTTTATATGTGTCTAAAAATCATTGAGATATACTATTTATGGCTAAGAAATCTACCAAAAAAGAAAAATCAATGGAGGAAACCTTATGGGATTCTGCCAACAAATTAAGAGGTTCTGTAGAGCCTTCCGAATATAAACACGTTGTATTAGGACTTATCTTCCTAAAGTTTGCCAGCGACAAGTTTGAAGCGCGAAGAAGCGAGCTAATAGCAGAAGGTCAAGACAAGTTTTTAGAAATGAAGGAATTTTATAACATGAAAAACGTGTTTTTCCTTCCTGAACAATCGCGTTGGTCATACATTATACAGCACGCTAAGCAAGATGATATTGCTTTAAAGATTGATACAGCACTTCACACCATAGAAAAAAACAATCCAGCCTTAAAAGGAGCTTTGCCAGATAACTATTTCTCACGATTAGGACTCGATAAAAGCAAGCTTGGAGCCTTATTGGATACCATAAACAATATTGATACTCAAAAAGATAAAACCCAAGACATCGTCGGGCGTGTTTACGAATACTTTTTATCCAAATTCGCCATTGCCGAAGGAAAAGGGAAAGGGGAATTCTATACACCAAAAACCATTGTAAACCTGATTGCTGAAATGATCGAGCCCTACAAAGGGATTATTTATGATCCTGCCTGTGGTTCTGGTGGTATGTTTGTACAGTCTGTTAAATTTATTCAAGCTCATGACGGAAACACGAAAGAGATTTCTATTTACGGACAAGAATACACAAACACCACTTATAAGTTAGCGAAGATGAATCTTGCCATTCGTTGTATTTCGGGCAACTTAGGCGAAAAGGCGGCAGATACCTTTTCGGACGACCAACATAAAGACCTGAAAGCCGATTATATCATGGCTAATCCACCCTTTAACCAAAAAGATTGGCGAGCCGAAAATGAACTATTGGACGATCCACGTTGGCGAGGTTATGATGTGCCGCCAAAAAGTAATGCCAACTATGGTTGGATTTTAAACATTGTATCCAAACTTTCTGAAAACGGCGTAGCAGGTTTTTTGTTAGCCAATGGTGCTTTGTCTGGTGGTGGTGAGGAATATAAAATACGCAAAACACTTATTGAAAATAACTTGGTAGAAGCTATTGTAATTTTACCTCGTAGTATGTTTTATACTACCGATATTAGTGTGACACTTTGGATCTTAAATAAGAACAAAACCCATCATGTAAAAACTATTGGAGACCAAGAACGTAATTATAGAGATAGAGAAAATGAAGTTTTATTTATGGACTTACGCCAGATAGGCGAGCCTTTCGAGAAGAAATACATTCAGTTTAGCGAGCAGCACATTCAAGATGTGGCATTAACCTATCACAATTGGCAAACTACGGTCATTGCGAACGGAGTGAAGCAATCTCTTTACCAAGACATTCCTGAATACTGCGCTTCGGTAACCAAAGAAGACATTACCAAAAAAGATTATTCGTTAGTGCCAAGCAAATATATTGAGTTTGTAAATAGAGATGAAAATATTGATTTCGATACCAAAATGGCGAGTTTACAAACCGAAATGGCGCAATTACTAAAAGACGAAGCACAATCTAAAACCGATTTATTAAACGTTTTTAAAGCATTAGGATTTGAGATCGAATTATAAAAAATTAGGACAATTTATTCAAGAGGTTAATATCCGGAATTCAGATTTAAATGTAGAAAGACTTTTAGGTGTAAGTATTAGAAAAGTATTAATGCCGTCCATAGCGAATACTATAGGTACAAATATGAAAACCTATAAAATCATCAAGCGTAACCAGTTTGCTTATGGACCAGTAACTTCTCGAAATGGCGATAAAATTTCTATTGCTTTATTAGAAGACTATGATGAAGCTATTATATCTCAAGCCTATGTTGTTTTTGAAATAATTGATGAAACGCAATTGTTGCCCGAATATGCCATGATGTGGTTTAGGCGACCAGAATTTGATAGATACGCACGTTTTAAATCTCATGGAAGTGCAAGAGAAACTTTTGATTGGGATGAATTGTGTGATACCGAACTTCCAATCCCAAGCATAGAAAAACAACAAGAAATTGTTGTCGAATACAACACCATAACCAACCGAATTGCTTTAAACGAACAACTCAACCGAAAATTGGAAGAAACCGCACACGCTTTATATAAACATTGGTTTGTAGATTTTGAGTTCCCAAATGAAGATGGGAAGCCTTATAAATCTTCTGGTGGTGAGATGGTTTATAATGAGGAATTGGATATGGATGTGCCTGAGGGATGGGAAGTTGGTTCTTATGAGCAAGTATTCGACTTTAAAACGGGTAAACTAAATTCAAATGCTGCTGTTGAAAACGGTAGTTTTCCGTTTTTCACATGTTCGTCGGAAACTTTTAAAAC
>NZ_DATGNO010000029.1:0-34249 GCF_035306705.1 Xanthomarina sp. | reverse complement strand
AGTCTCGTTTATAAAATGAACTCCATCCGATTCATAAGTAAATTTATGGCTTAAGTTTGAAGAAATAGCAATCTTGTCTAAAATGGTTTGTCCAAACACATAATAGCTTTTAAAGACATTAATAAGACTTTTGGTCTTGGAGTATTTTAGTCGATGTCTGAGATAATAATAAATAGACTTTGTGCTTTCTCTAGAAAAAAAGCAAAAGTAAGTGGCAACGAAATACAGTATAAAATAAGCTGCACCCATTCCAACTTTCTTCATGGAAAATACGAAGATTTTATATCCTAGAACGGTTCCCTTGGATTTACCTTGCCATTCTGCAGCCATAATTTTAATGTCTAATACTTAGACCAGTTTATTTTCAATAAGCGTGTAGAAATCACTTAAGGATTTTACGTTTACAAAATCTTCTCCAACCAATTTAACGCCAAAGTTAGACTCTACTGCAACCACTAGGTCAACAAAGTCCAAACTATCTAATTCGAGAGTTTCTTTTAAATTAGCTTCTGGTGAAATATCTTCACTTTCAACTTCAAATTCGTCGATAAGAAAGTCGTTTATTTTTTCAATAATAACTTCTTTATTCATTATTACATTATTATTTTTTAATTATTAAGGCTGAATTTGTCCCTCCAAATCCAAAAGAATTGGACAAAAATACATCAAATTTTTTGTTTAACGTTTTCTTAACTAAGTTTAATTTTGATGCGGCTTCGTCTGGTTCATCTAAATTAATATTTGGTGCAATAAAATCGTTTTGCATCATCAGAACAGAATATAACACTTCGCTTGCTCCCGCCATCCAGCACTCGTGGCCAGTCATGGATTTGGTGGAACTTACATAGGGGCCATTTTCACCAAAAACCTCAAAAATAGCTTTAGCTTCATTGGCATCTCCAACTGGAGTAGAAGTAGCATGAGCATTTACATATTGAATGTCTTTTGGATGAATTTTAGCTTGGTTGATAGCCATTTTCATAGCTCTTGCAGGCCCATCGACATTGGGTGTTGAAATATGGTCTCCATTAGATGAAAATCCATAGCCAATAACTTCACCATAAATAGTAGCACCTCTGGCCATGGCAGATTCGTAGGTTTCTAAAATGAGAGTCGCTGCTCCGCCACTTGGTACCAGACCATCTCTATTTACATCGAATGGTCTGCAGGCTTGTTCTGGATGTTCCATGTTTTTTGAAAACACACCTAAGCCATCAAAACTTCCCATGGCTAATTTGTTTATTTCTTGGGCACCACCACAAATAATGTAGTCTTGTAAGCCACTTTTTATTAACTGATACGCCATTCCAATAGAATGGGAGCCACTGGCACAGGCTGCACTAATGGTGAAATTGATGCCTTTTAGTTTAAAAATGGTCGATAGATTCATGGTAACCGAAGAATTCATTCCTCTAAAAATAGCTCCAGAACCCACAAGTGTGGTGTCTTTTTTTTCTCTAATCGTATCGTTGGACTCTATAATGGATTTGGCGGTACTGTCGTTTCCGTAAAGGATTCCAAATTCGTGCGCGTCTAAAAATTCTTGCGAAATTTTAGCATTTTTTAAAGCCTCTAAGGTAGCAATATAGGCATATTCGCCTTCTTCACCTAAGCTTATACGTTGTCTTCTAGATAATAAATCCTTTAAATTAGGAGCTTTTACCATGCCAGTTAATGGCGACCGATAACCAAACTCCACACGTTCTGGATCTATTACTATTCCAGATTTTCCTTGATATAAAGATTCTTTTACTTCTTCTAAATTCTCTCCAATACAAGAATAAATTCCCATTCCTGATATCACAACTCTCCTCATCCTCTAATTTAATTTACGAGTAAATTCCTCCATTGATATTAATAACTTCGCCCGTAATATACGAAGCTTTTCTAGAAGCTAAAAACGATACAGCATAAGCTACTTCTTCTGGTTCTCCAAACCGGTTGATTGGGATTAAGTTTTTTAATTCGGTCTCATTTAATTCGGCTGTCATATCCGATTTTATAAAACCAGGTGCCACAGCATTTACGGTTATTTTGCGCTTTGCAACTTCTTGTGCTAACGCTTTTGTTGCAGCCACCAAAGCACCTTTTGCAGCTGAATAATTTGTTTGTCCTGCAGTTCCTTTTACACCAGAAACAGAGGCCACATTTATAATACGACCATATCTGTTTCGTAACATTTTCTGAATAAGATGGTTGGTTACGTTAAAGAAACCGTTTAAGGAAGTGTTTATTACATCATGCCAATCGCTTGGAGGCATCCACATAAAAAGCCCATCTTTAGTAATTCCCGCATTGTTTACAATAACTTCAATAATAGCATCTTTGTTGTTGTCTTGCCAGATGTCCAAAGTAGATTTTACTTGTTCGGCATCCGCAACATTAAACTGAAGAATCTCTCCTGTATTTCCTTCGGCTTCCACAGCTTTCAATGTTTCGAGCGCTGCTGCTTGATTGCTATTGTAATTGATTAGAATATGGTAATCGGTATCTATAGCTAATTGAATACAAATAGCTTTGCCAATCCCTCTAGATCCACCAGTTATTAAGGCACATTTCATCTGCTTGCAGGTATTGTTTAGTTTCGTTTAGTTTGGAGTGGCTTGTTAATTGAAAAGCTCTAAGTTATCAAAGCGTAAGTCTTTAATAACTTCTCCTTTGGTATTGATATATACCCAAGATTTCTTTTCCTTTACTCTTGCTACACCATTCTTAAACCCTTTAAGGTTGTTTTTTTCAAAAATTGAAAATCCACCAGCAGTAATTTCATAATTATCTGCAATGACCAATTTCCCTTCTTTATTTACAAAACCCCATAATTTTGATGATTTTACAGGAGCTAAACCATCTTCACTAAATATTTCGGCATCTTTGTATTCAAAAGGAATAACTGTTTCTCCTTTGGCATTAATATACCCCCAATTTTTGTCTTTCATAACAGGGGCTAAGCCATCTACAAAAGCACGTGCTTTATCATAGGTTGGTTCTATAACCCATTCTCCTTGACTGTTAATATAGCCCATTTTACCATCTTTTTTAGCGTAGGTTAATTTTGGACTATTTGAGAAATCCCATATTTTTTCAGCTCCAGGAACTACTTTGAATTCTTTTTTAATTATCAACCCATAATCACTGCCAAGATTTGCAACAACATTGCCATTGTAATAATTGCTAACGCCATCATACTCTGTCTTTACAAAATAGTTTCCAGATGGATCTACCAATCCCCATTTATCATTTTCTAAAACTTTGGCGTAGCCATTTTCAAAATTAAAGGCTTTTTTAAACTTTACAGGTACTACAATTTCACCTTTGGTATTCATAAATCCTACTAGATCCCCTTGTCTAATTATGGCATAACCATCCTTAAAGTCGTAAATTTTATCCGTACTTACATTAGTTAGTACTGGTTCTCCTTTGGTGTTGATGAAAATCCACTCTTTATCTTTTAATACAACAGCAATTCCAGAATTGAATTCTTTTGTTTTATTAAAAACAGGTTGAATGACCCATTCGCCTTTGCGATTGATAAAACCCCAGTCCTTGCCATTATTAGAAGCTTCGGCTAAATCTTCGGAGAAATTCTTGGCCACTTTAAAAGTAGGTTCAATTTTCCAATCTCCAGTTTTGGTGATATATCCAAATTTTCCTTTTTGACTAGCAAGAGCCAATTCTTGAGCGTGAAATTGCATGCCTAAAAAAAGCATGGCGATAAATAGCATTTTTGTTTTCATGTTTTTAAGATTTTTCTAAAAATGAAGCCATATCAAGTTTTGCGTTTTTGTAAATAGGATGCAGAACTAAGGTTAATCTATTGATTTTCAATGATTTTTATTTGATAATGTCCATTTCATATTAATATTTGAAATTTATGTTCTATTGTTAATGATAAAATCTTTTACAAGGTTAACATAAGGGTACATAATAGCGTCTTCTGTAAAGATAGGAACTAAATCTCTAATTTCATCGTACAGCTTTTTGGTTTTCGAGGATACTTTATCTTGAACTTTTAAATATTCTATAGCCTGTACAATGGTTATAATTTCTATGGCAACCACTTCAAAAGCGTTTTCTATAACTTTTTTAGTAATTAAAGCCGCATTGGTTCCCATACTAACAATATCTTGATTGTCGTTATTGTTTGGAATGCTATGAACATACATGGGGTTAGAGAGCATTTGGTTTTCGGCGGTTGTAGAGGTGGCGGTAAATTGCACGCCTTGCATCCCGAAGTTTAATCCTAATTTTCCAAGATTAACAAAGGGAGGAAGCATGTTGTTTAATCTGGAGTTAAGTAAGTAGTTAAGTTGTCTTTCAGAAAGCATGCTTAATTTTGTTACTACCATTTTTAATTTATCCATTTCCAAGGACACATAATCTCCATGGAAATTCCCACCGTGATACACATGTTTCTTTTTAACATCGACAATAGGATTGTCGTTTGCAGAATTCACTTCTTTTATTAAAATATCTTCTGTGCTGTTTAAGGTGTCTAAAACAGGACCTAGAATTTGTGGAACACAGCGTAAGGAATAGTATTCTTGAACTTTATCTTCGAAAACATCAACCTCATCATTTTTAGAATATAAATGATGTTCTCTTTTTCTGGTTAACTTGCTGTCTTTTAAATGCTCACGCATGGCTTCGGCAATTTTTCGTTGGCCAGCATGTTTTTTTGATTGGTTTAATTCAAAGGATAAATGATCGTCATAAGCCTTTACAATTTCATTAATAGCGGCCGAACATGAAGTCATCCAATCCAATAATCTTCTTGTGTAAATGGTGTTTACCATCCCAATTCCTGTCATAACCGAGGTGCCGTTCATTAGGGCCAAACCTTCACGTAATTCTACAGAAATAGGCTTTAGGTTTAAGGCTTTAAACACCTCTTGCGTAGCTTGTCTTTCACCTTTATAAAACACTTCACCTTCACCAATCAACACGAGAGCTAAATGGGCCAATTGCACCAAATCGCCACTAGCGCCAACGCCACCATGTTCATAAATTAACGGAGTTATGTCTTGGTTTATAAGTTCTGTCATTAATTCAATAACAGATTTGTGTACTCCAGAATTTCCTAAGGATAAGGTGTTTAATCTGGCCAGCATAGCCGCTTTTACATACATAGGAGCTATGGGTTGTCCAGTTCCAGAGGCGTGACTTCTAATTAAATTATATTGAAGTTGAATGCGTTCAGAATCCTTAATCTTGTATTGGGCCATGGGACCAAATCCCGTGTTAACCCCATAAATTACCTTGTCTTCAGAAAATGATTTTAAAAACTGGAAGCTAGCTTCAACGGTCTTGTATACCTCATTGTCTATTTTTATTTTGTTATTTTCGAAAATAACTTTATAAAAATCTTTTACTTCTAATGTTCCGTTAAATGTTAGCATCTATAAATTATTCAGTAATTTTATATTTTAATATTTCAAACTAAAATAGTTATTTTGGACTGCAAATTTATAATAATTATTTATTAATACACTAAAGACTATGAGTGATATACAAGTTGATGTTTTAATAATTGGTGCTGGACCATCTGGTTGCGTGGCTGCATCCTATTTAAACAGTCAAGGATTAAAAATAAAAGTGGTTGAAAAAAGTGTGTTCCCTAGATTTGTGATAGGCGAGAGCTTATTGCCAAGATGTATGGATCATTTTGAGGAAGTTGGCCTTTTAGATTGTTTGAAAGCAGCCAATTTTGAATTAAAACCAGGAGCTCGATTTTTAAGGGGCGATGTGGTTTGTAATTTCGATTTTAGCGACAAACACACCAAGGGTTGGGATTGGACCTGGCAAGTACCAAGAGCCGATTTTGACCATATTCTGGCAAAGGAAATTATTAAGAAAGGCGTGGATGTCTCTTTTAACCATGAAGTGGTTGACGTTAATATAGCGGAGGATGGTTCTTCTAAAACCACCATAAAAGATGAAAATGGGAACACTTATAGTATTTATGCCAAGTATATAATAGACTCAAGTGGTTACGGACGTGTGTTACCTAGATTATTGGATTTAGACAAACCTTCAGCACTGCCTGACCATTCGTCTTTGTTTACACATGTAAAAGACGTTAATAGAGCACAAGGTGAGGAAGGCACCATGATTACTTTTGATGTTTTGGATAAAGACACTTGGTTTTGGGTGATTCCATTTTCTAATGGCAATACCAGTTTAGGGTTTGTTGGTAAAACAGAGTATTTGGACTCCTTTAAAGGCAGTACCACAGAACGGATGCAAGAAATGTTGAAGCTATCCGATTATTATTATGACCGTTTTAAAGGAATTGAATTTTTATTCGACCCAATAAATATTAAAAACTATTCAAAATCCGTTAAGCAGTTATACGGAAAAGGCTTTGCCTTAACAGGAAATAGCGCCGAGTTTTTAGATCCCGTATTTTCTTCGGGAGTTACTTTTGCTACAGAATCCGCTTTGCTGTCTGCTAAATTAATTACGAAAGAATTACAAGGTGAAAAGGTAGATTGGGAAACAGATTATTCCGATTATATAAAATCTGGAGTAGCTGTTTTTGCAACTTATGTGAAGGAATGGTACACCGGAAATTTACAAACGCTATTTTTCCACAGACCTGAAAATCCTGAAGTAAAACGTCAGATATGTGCGGTTTTAGCTGGGTATGTTTGGGATGAGACCAACCCATTTGTAACAAAACATGATAGAATAGTGAAGACTTTGGCGCATTTAATAGATATGGAAAATGAAAAAAGCGAGACTAATTAATCTCGCTTTTTTTATAAATTGTATTTTGAAGTAAAATTATTTGGTGTTTTTATACCAGTCTTTTACAAGAGCTCTAGCAAAAATAATATAGGCATCTGCAATTCTTTGTCCAGAATTATAATCGAAGCCGCCACTTCCAGCACCTTGAATTTTTGTGTAATCTGCAGAAAAAAGAATGTCGTTAGGGCTGTCGTTCTTGTAGACACTTATGGTAACTTCAATTTTAGAATTTTGTCTCATGACCCCAACGTTGTATCCTGGATACATCATAGTTGTGTGAACGTTCATCGTGTATTCAGCACTTCCTAAATCTCTGTCAACTTTTACAAGACCATCTTTATACCTTTCATTAAAAGTTTCAATAAATCGCGGCTCGTAGTATTCTTCTCTATCTGAAAACCAAGATTCTTTAAAATTCTCACCTGTTCCAGGTTCTTTTTCGTCACGTTTAGCCATTTTATCTTCTAAAAAAGCTTCTTCAGAATCAAATTTTGGAATTTCTAAGTTAGAATAGTCAAAGACAAGATTGAATTCAGAAACACCTTTTAAAGCTGACCAATCTCCTTTTGTGACTTTTTCTTTTTGAGAAAATACAACAGAGCTAGAAATTAATAATGTAAATAGTAATAGTTTTTTCATGTTAAGTTTTTAAATGATTTTGACGACTAATGTAATATAACTTCATTTAAAATAACATAAGATGAATGACGTATTTTTATATCAGCAAATATAATTTAGGCAGTTTCTTCCTTTAATTGCTTTAAATTAGTTAGCATTTCTTTAGTAATATCATCCAAAGAAAAGCTGTGTTTCCAATTCCAGTCTTCACGAGCTCTAGAGTCGTCTATACTATTAGGCCATGTATCCGCAATTTTTTGTCTAAAATCTGGTTTATAAGAAATCTTGAAATCGGGAAGATGTTTTTGTATGGATTCTGTTATGTCTTCTGGAGTAAAGCTTATGGCAGATAAATTATAGGAAGATCTAATTTTTAGGGTTTCTGGTTTGGCATCCATAATATCTATGGTCGCTTTAATCGCGTCGTCCATAAACATCATTGGAAGTTCGGTTTCTTTAGTAAGGAAACATTCGTATTTATTATCTTCTATAGCTTTGTGATAAATTTCTACAGCATAATCTGTGGTGCCTCCTCCAGGCATAGTTTTCCAACTGATAATTCCTGGATAACGTACACTTCTTACGTCCACATTATATTGTTTGTTGTAATATTCGCACCAACGTTCTCCTACTTGCTTGGTCATTCCATATACCGTTGAAGGTTCCATAATGGTATATTGAGGCGTGTTTTCTTTAGGTGTTGTGGGTCCAAATACGGCAATACTTGATGGCCAAAAAAGTTTTTTTATAAAACCTTCTTTGGCTAAATTTAAAACATGAAATAAGGAATCCATATTTAAATTCCATGCTTTCATTGGATATTTCTCTCCAGTGGCACTCAGCATGGCAGCCATTAAATAAACAGTATTAATTCGGTGTTTATCTATACATATTTTTACGGATGTATAATCCTGAGCGTCTAAAATCTCGAAAACTCCAGAATTTACTACGTCCAGATTGTTGTAGCTTATATCGCTAGCAATCACATTTTCTTTTCCGTGAATGCTTCTTAACTTATGTGTTAACTCAGATCCTATCTGACCGCAAGCACCAATAATTAATATTTTAGGATTCATTTTGTTGATGGTTTTGTAATATTCAAAAATAATAAGATTTTTGCTCACGACTTATAAAATTAACTTAAAAAAGTATCTTAATTATTAAACAAGTGCTAAACAGTTGCATATAAAAAACCGAAATCTATATATTTGCTGTTCTTTATTATTTCAATATGAAAATAGTTATTAGTTTTTATTTGTTTATTTGTTTGCTTTCTTGCGGAAATACCGAAGAAAACACAAATAATATAGAACAAGATTCAAACTTGCCTAGCCTGTCTAAAGAGCAAATCCAAAAATTGAACTTCACCGAATATTTAGCAGACTCTAAGGTAAAGGTGTTTACAAAAAACTGGGTAAAATATAACGAACTAGAAAGAGTGATTTCAAATTTAAAACAAGCCAATATCTCTTATTTTAAAGAAAACCATAAAATTTTAGAGAGCCTGATAAACGATTTAAAAAAGAATGTCCCCGAGGAATTAAACTCGCCGAGCGTTATGTCCAGATTGATTGCTTTAGAAACTAAATTGTACAAATTGGAAAGCGTTGTAAACCTCTCGAATACGAGTTCAGATGCCATGATAAGCCATATTAAGGAAGTTTTGGTATCATTTTCCAATTTAAACCTTCAAATGAACAAGAAGTTGGAAAGAGAGTCCCAAAAAATTATAAAACCTTAAAAATCATATAAGTTATTAAGTCTTAAGTTTTTGTTAATATTTTAACAGCTCTATAGATCACTCTTATTTATTAGTAAATTTCACATTTAAAAATTTAACCTTAACCCTATGAACAAAAATTTTTTAAAGCTATCCCTTTATGCTGTTGTAGCTTTTGCTGGCTTAGTAGCCTGTAAAGACGATTCCAAGAAAGATATGGCACAAGTAGAAATTGAAAAAATTCCAGGAATTAATCTAGATTATATGGATACGTCTGTAGAACCAAATCAAGATTTTTTTAATTACGTAAATGGAACTTGGTTAAAAACCAACGAAATTCCAGCAGACAGAACCAGATGGGGAAGTTTCGACGAGCTTCGTAAAAAAACAGATGCGGATGCCTTAGCTATATTAAAATCGGCCATGTCCGAAAATAAGGATATGGATAAAATTAATGTGCTTCCAGGTTCTGATCAAGAAAAAGCCGTGGAAATTTTCCAAACTATTATGGACACGGTTTCTAGAGATAACTTTGGTATCGATCCATTAAAACCTTATTTGACAAAAATTAATGATATTAAAAACCTGAACGACTTACAAGCTTATCTCATTGAAATGGAGCCACAAGGTAGTGCAGGATTTTTTGGATTTGGAGTTGGCGCTCATCCCAAGGACAGTAATTTAAACACGGCTTATTTAGGCGGTGGTTCTTTAGGTTTAAGTAGAGATTATTATGTAGATCAAGACGAAGATACCAAGGATAAACGCGAAAAATACCGTTCACATATTGCCAGAATGCTGCAATATATAGGTGAAGATAAAACAAGTGCGGAAGCTAAAGCAAATGAAATCCTGGCTTTTGAAACCCGTATGGCCGAGCCTAGAATGACGAAAGAAGAAAGAAGAGATCCTAGAAAACGCTTTAATCCAAAATCTATGGAAGATTTAAACAAAATGACGCCTTCTATAGATTGGAAAGCCTATTTTGATGGAATTGGAGTGGCTAGTTTAGATACCATTATCGTTTCCGATCCTGGATATTTTAAAGCCTTGGATAAATTATTAAAAGAAAACAAAGTTCAAGTTTGGAAAGACTATTTAAACTGGACGCTTGTTAGGGGTGCTGCAAGTCAATTAACTACCGACATGGAAACCGCCAATTGGGAGTTTTACGGTAGAGATTTAACAGGATCTAAAGAACAAAGACCAAGAGAAGAGCGTGCATTAAACACTTTAAATGGAACTGTTGGAGAAGCTTTAGGAAAATTATATGTGGATAAAATGTTTCCTCCAGAAGCGAAAGAGAAAGCAGAGAATATGATTAAAAACATCATGATTGCTTTCGAAAATAGAATCCAAAATTTAGATTGGATGACTCCTGAAACTAAAGAAAAGGCGATAGAGAAACTTCATAAAATGAGCGTTAAAATAGCCTATCCAGATAAATGGAAAGACTATTCAGGATTAGAAGTTAAAAATGTAGCAGAAGGTGGATCGTACTTCGAAAATATGAACCATGTTTCTGAATGGAGATTTAAAGAAGATTTAGATAAATTAGGAAAACCTGTTGATAAAACAGAATGGCTTATGGCACCTCAAATTGTAAATGCCTATTTTATGCCTCCTTACAACGAGATTGTATTTCCAGCAGCTATTTTACAGCCTCCATTTTATAATTTCCAAGCAGACGAAGCTGTAAATTATGGTGGAATTGGTGCGGTAATCGGTCATGAAATCTCTCATTGTTTCGACGATTCCGGTTCTCGATACGATGCAGATGGGAATTTAAACAACTGGTGGACAGAATCCGATTTAGAACAATTTACAGCCTTAGGGAAAGAACTTTCTGCGCAATATAGCGAAGTAAATGCCCTTCCAGATGTAAAGTTAAATGGTGAATTTACTTTAGGAGAAAACATTGGAGATCTTGGTGGAGTGAATGCTGCTTATGATGGCCTTCAGCTTTATTTAGCCGAAAATGGCAGACCAGAGAATATTGATGGTTTTACTCCAGAGCAACGTTTCTTTATGAGCTGGGCTACAGTGTGGAGAACCAAATACACCGAAGATGCTTTAAGAAACCAAATTAAAACAGATACGCATGCTCCAGGAATGTATCGTGCAGTTATGCCTCTACAAAATATCGATACTTTTTATGAAGCTTTTAATATTGTAGAAGAAGATAAAATGTATTTAGCTCCTGAAAAACGTGTTAAAATCTGGTAATATTCTAATCTAAAATTTTATTAATTAAAAAAAGCCAGCAATTACTGCTGGCTTTTTTTGTTTTAGGTAAGAAACCTTTCCGAACAGTGTTTTTTAAAATATGGATTTTATATGGTAGATGTTTCTGCTAAAGATGGTCTCATTGTCGATCAAATATTATTCTTATTAGGTTGTTTGATGCTTTTATTAGTGGTTTAGAAGAATTGCTTTATTATTTAACAATTTATTTTTGATATTGATTGGAACTTTGTTAATTTAGATAGACAATTCTCAATATTATATATAAAGCACTCGCTTTGGCTGGGTGTTTTTTTGCATTTTAAAATGATCTATAGGATTGGGAGTGGTTTTAAAAAGCAATTATTAATCAATTTAATTTAAAAAGTATTTATTATGAAGAAAATTACAATGCTATTTTTAGCAACCCTGGCTTCTACGCTTATGTGGATTCCAGCTAATTCACAAACCAATTTGCAACTTTCGACGAAACATGCAACTAATGGTGGCACTATGAAATTAGATAATAATTCAGCAAACCATTATCGAGGACCCGGCGACAATAACGTCGTTATTTTTGAACAAACAGAAGGTGGTGGAAATGGAATTGTATCAGATTATTATATACCTATAAACTCTGGAGCTTACTCTGCTGATGATTTCTCCTTAAATGCAGAAACGGATATACACCTAATGCAATTTAGAGGATTCGGAAATGCTACAGCAGGACTAGAGCCGGTTTTGGGCGGTTTCCAACTTTTTGTCTATGCAGATACAGGAGGAGCGCCAGCGGGTTACCCTAGCGGTCCCAATCCGGCCATACTTGAATTAGATCTCAACTGGGATGCTGTTAATGGTCCTGATGCGGGTCTATCATATGAAAAAGTAGAAGAAACCGGATTTTTTCCTGTTTACATTGTAACTTTTGATATTGAAGCAGCTATAGGAAATGTTCTTACCTTGGCGGCAGGAAACTATTGGGTGGTTATAGCCGCTAAAATTAATGGCCCTACATCTTCGACACGATTTGCCTGGAGTAGTTCTCTTGATGCAAACGGTGCTTTACCTAAGTTGTCTGATCCTCAGGCCTTATTTGGGTCAAATGAAAGTTGGATTGATTTAAATGTCCTTACTAGTAGTACAAATTTTAATGCACTTACCTTTACCGTGTACGGTGCATTGTTACCAGATTGTAATGGAATGCCTGATGCAGGAGTCGCAACGGTTAATCCAGTATCTGGAAGCCCAAGTGCTACTTATAATGTGTCGGCTCAAGGATTTTCAGGAGCACCTGGAATTTCTTTTCAATGGCAGTCCAATAACAATGGTGCAGGCTGGATAGACCAAGGAGCTGCTACTATGGTATATGGAGCTTATACAGCAACAGCTCCTACTCAAATTGGGGATCAGGTTGAGTGGAGATTGGCTTCAACTTGTGTAGCTACAGCAGATACTGCTTATTCTGGTATAGCTACTTTTACTGTAGCAATTACTTATTGTACAGTGAATTTTCCTAGCAATGTAGAACCAATAACACATGTAAGTTTTGCAGGTATAGAAAACACAACAAGTGCTGTAATTAATGGCACGCCGGCTTTAGAAGATTTTACTGCTCAAACTGCTTCTGTAGAATTAGGGAATTCTTACCCTATTGAAATTAAAGGGAACACGGATGGAAATTTTACCGCAAGAATTGTGGTTTATATCGATTGGAACCAAGATGGAATTTTTGATAATTCAACTGGTTCTGTTGAGATGTATTCACTTCCTAGTTTTATAAACTCTACTGGACAAGACGCAATTTCATCTCAGGGCTTCATTACAGTGCCAGCAACGGCCATGTTAGGCGATACACGTATGCGAGTTATGAAAAAATTCAGTTCAGTGCCAGGACCATGTAATACTGCTGGATATGGACAAGCTGAAGATTATACAATAAACGTTTCCGATTCAACAGTAGGTATTAAGGATAACAACATGTTAGCAGGTTCGCGCTTGTTCCCTAATCCAATAAATGGTGATACGTTCTATGTTCAAGCACCTAATTTGAATGGAGAGCGCGTGGAAGTGAGTATTTCAGACATGGCTGGAAGACAGATTTTTAACAATACTTTGGATTGCTCAGATAACAAAGTAACCGTTTCTGTAAAAAACACGATGACTTCTGGTGTGTATTTAGTAACACTGAAACATGCGGGCGAAGCACAGACATACAGATTAGTTAAGAAATAATTATGGCTAATTGAAGAAAGCCTAATTAAATATTTTTCTGAAATAAAAAACCGTCTCAATGTGAGACGGTTTTTTTGTTTAAAATTTTATTCGAATCCAGAGATGAAATACAATCCTATAAATACCTGATTTTAACAGGTAAATTTTGGTGTTGACTAAAACTTTGTTAATTTAGTAGGACATTTCTCAGTGCTATATAGAAAGCACTCATTTTAACGGGGTGCTTTTTTGCGTTTTTGAAGGAGTTGACTAAAAAAATGTAATAGGATTGAGGCTGTGTTTTAAAAAGCTAGTATTAATCAATTTAATTTAAAAAGTATTTATTATGAAGAAAATTACAATGCTATTTTTAGCAACCCTGGCTTCTACGCTTATGTGGATTCCAGCTAATGCACAAACAAATTTGCAGCTGCGAGCGCACCAAGCAACGGATGGTGCTACTCTGATTTCGGGTAATAGCCCAGGGAGTCTTTACCGTGCACCCGGTGACAATAATGCTATTATTTTCCAACAAACTGAAGGTGCGGGTGGAAACGGAATAGTATCGGATTATTATGTACCCGCAAACAGTGGGGCATACTCCGCTGATGATTTTGTGTTACAAGCTGAAGAAGATATACACCTATTTAAATTTCAAGGATTTGGTGGTACCGGAAGTACAGGTATCGAACCAGTTTTAGCCGGTTTTCAACTTTATGTATATGCAGATGCTGGAGGAGAGCCTGCGGGTTACCCTAGTGGAGGGACTGCGGCTCTACTTGAACTGGATCTAAACTGGGATGAAGTTAATGGCCCTGAGGCTGGTCTATCCTATGAAAAAGTGGTAATAGAGGGGTTTGCACCTACTTATATTGTTACTATAGATGTTGAAGAAGCTTTAGGAAATGCGCTTACTTTAGGTGCAGGTACTTATTGGGTAATTATTGCTGGTAAGATTAACGCAAATTTAGCTGATTCGCCACCACGATTTAATTGGACTGCCTCTGACGATATAAACGGTTCATTACCAAAACTATCTGATCCTCAAGCCTTATTTGGCTCAAATGAAAGTTGGGTTGATTTGAATGTCCTTACGGGTAGTACAGATTTTAATGCACTTACCTTTACCGTGTACGGTGGGTTGTTACCAGACTGTAATGGAATGCCTGATGCAGGAGTTGCAATGGTTAATCCAGTATCTGGAAGTCCTAGTGCTACTTATAATGTGTCGGCTCAAGGGGTTTCAGGAGCACCTGGAATTTCTTTTCAATGGCAGTCCAATACCAATGGTGCGGGCTGGATAGATGAAGGTGCGGCTACTACGGAAAATGAAGCTTATACAGCAACAGCTCCTACTCAAATTGGGGATCAGGTTGAGTGGAGATTGGCTTCAACTTGTGTAGCTACAGCGGATACAGCTTATTCTGGTATAGCTACTTTTACTGTAGCAATTACTTATTGTGATGGGGTAGGTAATAGTACTACTTATGAAAACATCTCAAATGTTACGTATGCAGGTATTAATAATACAACGACCAGCCATATGGGATATAACGATTTCACGGCTCAAGTAGCTACTGTAGTGCAAGGTGCTGTTAATCAAATTTCAGTAACAATAAATGCGGATGGAAGTGATTCTATTTATGTCTTTATGGACTGGAACCAAAATGGAACCTTGGATGATGCAGGAGAAGTTTATACGCTTGCTTCATCTACTAGTAACAATGGACCATTTACAATGGATATTACTGTTCCTGCAAATGCAGAACTAGGAAATACGCGTATGCGAGTTAAGGTTGTTTGGAATCAAAGTACGCCAGCGCCTTGTGGAAGCTTTAGTTATGGAGAAGTTGAGGATTATACAGTTCTAGTAAACCAAGCAATGGATTGTTCGGGTACACCTGATGGCGGTGTAGTAACCGTAAATCCTGAAATAGGGAATATTGATTCCATTTATACCGTTTCTGCTACAGGCTATTCTTCTGGTAATGGATTAACATTTCAATGGCAATCAAATACTGATGGAGCAGGTTGGATAAATGAAGGAGCTCTTGAAGATCATTACGCTGCATATACGGCAACAGCCTCTTCTCAAGCGGGAATTGATACCGAATGGAGATTAGAAGTTTCTTGTACTTTATCAAGCGAGACTTCCTATTCCACGGTGGCAACCTTTGCAACTTCGGCTGTATTGCTTTATTGTACGCCAGCATTAGATTGTACTGATGGAGATAATATTCTAAATGTTACTTTCGAAGAAATTGATAATACCACTACGTGTAGCCCTAATGGATATGGAGATTTTACAAGTATGGTTGGTTCCGTTTTATCTGGTGATACTTATGAAATTTCAGTAACCGTAGGAGATGGGTTCTCTAATGAATCAGTTTCTGTTTGGATTGATTTTAACCAAAATGGATCTTTTGATCAAGATGAATTTTTCTATATTGGAACAGGAAGCGCTCAAGTTTTAACTGGGGATATTTCTATTCCTACAGGTTTAGCTAATGGGGAATACACAATGAGAGTTCGTGTGGCAGCAGTAGGAGCTACTACCGCTACTTGGGACATGGCTTGCGATGAAGGTCAATTTTATGGGGAAACAGAAGATTACACCATTGAAATTATTGGTGCATTGAGCGTTAATGACTTTAATATGTTGTCTGAAACACGTTTATATCCAAATCCAATAAACAATGGTACATTCTACATCCACGCACCAAAATTAAACGGTGAGCAAGTAGCTGTGAATATTACGGATATGGCTGGAAGACAAATTTTCAACAACAACTTATTTGTAAATGACAGCAAAGTAATGGTTTCTGTAAATGATGATTTAACATCTGGTATGTATTTGGTAACACTAAAACATGCTGGTGAAACACAGACATACAGATTAGTAAAGAAATAATCACCTAACTAATTGAAAATAAAAGCATCATTAAATATGCTTTATAAATAAAAAACCGTCTCTTTTTGAGACGGTTTTTTTATGTTTCTTTAAATTATAGTCGACGCGAAAGATGAAATTAATCTGTTTTTTCTGGCTGCTCTTTTTGTCCTAGTAAAGCCGATCTGCTGGCAAAGGCTAAATTAAAATTTGGAGCTATGGCTAATGCTTGTTCCAAGTAAGAAACAGCAGCATCAATATTTGCATCCTTGTTTTCGTTAAATGTTATGATGCCTTTTAAATATAGAAACCCCGCTTTTAAAGGTACTTGATAAGGTTGTCGCGCTTCATAATAGGTCTTTTTCATATCGTCTTTCACGTGGAGCAAGCCGTATTCTACTTTTTTGGAAGCTTCAGCTAAATTTTGCTCTTGAATATAAAGTTCGGCCAATTCATAAGCAATGGATACACCTGGGGTTCTTCTAAATAATTCTTCAAACTGTTTTAAGGCTAACTTTGTCTGATTTATAGACTTAAGGGAAACGGCTTTAATTTCAACAGCCATATCAGAATCTGTTGCATATAAATCAACTCCTATCACATTTAAAGCTTGTACAAATTTACCGTCGTTCATATATAAAAATGCCAAGGTATCTTGTTTCGCTTCTGATGGTTCTAAAATGTTTAAATGTGTCAATCCATTAATAACGCCCTGAATGTCTCCTTGAACTTTCATTTGATTATAATAAGCTTCGAAGTGTTTTAACAGCTCTTGGTTGTTTTGGGCACTTAGACTAAAACTCATGGCTATGCACACTAAAAGGATGATTTTTTTCATGAAATGTTGTTTTTGCTTTCAAAACTATAAAAAATCACGGTTTATTTTCTTAAAGACATGCTAATTGTTTGTAAAATTTCAATCTAAAACAATAGTTTTTTTAAGCATAACGGCATCATTTAGAACAAAAGGTTTCGGAATCATGCTTTTTGGTCTTTCAGGAACGTCAAATAATTCATTATTTAAAAGATCGAAAGAGGATTCGTAATAAGTAAGACGGATTTTTTGGGCTTTTGGAACGGTAAATTCCAATTCTAGAAATTTATCGTCAACCACATAATACTCAAACAGCCTACTAGAGCTTCTATTTGAGAATACGAGTCCATTTTCATCTTTTTTCATGTCTAGGCCGTTTACAATAAATGAATTAAATACCGTTGTGGAATCAACAAAAATATCCATTTTGTTCACGAGACGTTGGGGTGAAATAAACATTTTAATATGTCTTTTGTTACCAATAATGGTATCCTTTTTAATATCGATATAAGGCTGTTTTATAGGTTTGATTTCTGCTTTTTTACTAAAACTAAACCCGGTGTTATATTTACTGGCAAAAGTGGTTTTTGTTATGGCGTGGTTGCTGTCTGGTTTGTCCGACAAATAAGCTTTGGTCCAAGGGTCCAGGATGTTGTCGTAAGTAGTCCACAAGGCTTCATTGCTGTCTGTGTCAAAATAATAAACCAGACTATTTGGTTTTGGACGCTCGTCATTAAAACTAGCCTTTAAGTGCGCTGAAATAAAGAAAACTCCTGTAATAAAAAACAAAAGGTAGGCCCATTTGTTTTTGTGTTGATAAGACCCGAAAATAGAAATTGACAAGCCGAAAATGAGTGTAACCAATACCGAAGAAGCCATTAATAATTTCAAGCCCAAACCAACAGGAAACATTTGAACAAAAGGCGACATGATGGTTAAAACGGGTAAAACTAAAAGTATCATTAACAAAAAGTTGGGTTGTTTTTGTCTGACCAAAACAAACAAACTGACTAAACCAAAGAACACCGGGATAATAAAAAAGCTAGCTCCAGGAAGTAGGAATGCTATAAGCACACAAATAAGAAACCAGATAAAAATAGGCCCAACCAATAAACTAGCTGTGTTTTCTGGTTTGTAAATTTTATGATAGAACCAGAAACAAATTCCAAGTGCTAACAAAGAAAACATCCAAATATAGCTGTGGCCATTGTAGGTAAAGCCATGAAGCATTTCCGTATAGTCTGGATAAATAACCAAGAGGAATTTCCAGCCTAAAAATCCGAGAACACCATTAATTATCAAGGCTGCTAAAAAAGTAAGGGTTCCTTTTCCTATTTCCTTAAAATTTAAAGTTCTTTTGCTCATGCCATAAAACACCAAGGCAATAAATGCTAAAAATGCTAAAATTAGCAAGGGAGTAATCCAAGAAAACGGATAACTCACCATTTTAAATAGAGGAACATTAAAGTAGATGTCGTCCTTGTTGCTTTTTAAATCTGTTAAATTGGCATTAGCAAAATAATGTAATAAAGGCATCAAATAACTGCCCTGATGCTCCAAAGTGTTTCTATCTAATCTTTCGTAAGTATCTAAAGCAGTATGGTAGTCGTAATGGTCGTCTATAAAAGCAAAATTAAAGCCATCTATATTGCCGTCTTCTCTAAAACGGGTTAAATCCGTGTCGTTTGGCAGTTTTTTATAAACACTATAAGCTAGAGAATTGGCTACGGGATAGTTTGGATGCGCTGCCTTAAACCCAGAAATTAACTTCTGGTTTCCGCCATTGGTTTCCATAAGCATATAGCTTGGACCACCACTTCCACGAGCTTCAAAGTTTAAAACCAAGCCGACATCTTTTGCCCAAGGATGCTTATTTACAAATAATGAAGCGCCATTTAATCCGATCTCTTCAGCATCAGAAAACAAAATAATAAGATCGTTTTTAGGAATTTTTCCTGCCTGTCCGCCAGCAAGGCTATCGTGCAAATAAGCTCTTAAGCCTTCAAGGATGGTGACAACTCCCGAGCCTGCATCGCTTGCGCCATAAGAAGCATGCGATTTGCTATCATAATGCGAAAGCAACATCAACGCTTTCGAGTTATCCGAACCTTTAATCCGTGCAAGAATGTTCTTGGGTTTTGTAAGCGTTCCCCAATCGGTTAGTACATAATCTTCTTGGATTTGCGTTTCTAAGCCTAGGTTTTCCAAAGCTTCTACGAGGTAATTTTTAACCCGTTCATGATCTGGACTTCCAACGTAATGTGGGTTTTTAGAAATTTCCTTTAAATGAATTAAGGCTCGTTGGGTCGAAAAAGTATTATCTGGAGCATCTAAGGTAGAGATGTTTCGAGGTAATAAAACCGAAAAACTCCAATAAATGGCCACAATAATTAATAGGATGGAAGCTGCTTTTTTAAACATGATTTATGCGAATAGTTAGTTTTATAAAAATAGATAAATTATCCCATATAATTCTTTTTTAGGATAACTCGCTAATAATAAGTATATTTAAGATTCATTTTTAAATTAAATAACATGGCAATAAAGAGTTTTCAAGGCGCTAGAAAGCAACAACAGGATGCATCTGAAGAGTTTCCGTTTAAAGTAAGAGACATTATGACCAAGGACCTTATTACCTTTAAACCAGAGCAAACTGTCGAGGATGTTATAGACACTTTAATTAAATATAAAATTTCTGGAGGTCCTGTTGTTAATGATAACAATGAATTGATAGGAATGATCTCTGAAGGAGATTGTTTAAAACAAATTAGCGAAAGTAGATATTACAACATGCCCATGGAAAATGATTTAGTTGAAAAACGGATGATAACAAACGTTGAAACTATAGATGGCAATATGAATGTATTAGATGCTGCAAATAAATTTCTAGAGTCTAGAAGAAGACGTTTTCCTATTGTTGAAGATGGTAAGCTGGTAGGGCAAATCAGTCAGAAAGATATTTTAATAGTCGCTTTGAATTTAAAAGGGCACGATTGGAAATAATCCTTAAACATGGTCCACATTAAAATACCCTCCTTTGTTTTCCTTTCTTTTTAAAGATTGCCCTATAATTAAATGGGCCACATTCACCATGTTTCGCAATTCGCAAAGCGTGGTGGTTATTTTAGAGGTTCTGTAAAGTTCTTCAACTTCCTTATAAATAACATCCAAATGAATAATGGCTTTCGCCAAGCGGTCGTTACTTCTTACAATTCCAACATAATCACGCATCAATGCTTGTAATTCCTTTAAATTATGCTGTATTAAAATGTGTTCCTTTGGAATACTTGTGCCGGTATCATCCCATTCTGGAAGCTGACGATTTACTTCCGAAATAAAATTCTCACTATGATATTGATAGATATTATGCGCATAAACCAAAGCTTCCAACAAAGAATTCGAGGCCAATCTATTGGCGCCATGAAGTCCAGTTCTAGAGCATTCGCCACAAGCAAATAAATTAGTTATAGAGGTTTTTCCATGCGTATCAACTTCAATTCCACCACATAAATAATGCGAAGCCGGCACCACAGGAATCCAGTCTTGGGCTATGTCAATTTTATTTTCTAAACACGTCTGGTAAATATTTGGGAAATGGGTTTTAAAAGCGTCTAAATCCAAATGTGTACAATCTAAATACACACAGGAATCTCCAGATTTTTTTAGTTCCTTATCGATGCTTTGCGAAACAATATCTCTCGATGCTAATTCAGCGCGTTCATCATAATTTGGCATAAATCTGTTGCCATCCTTAGTTCGCAAATAAGCGCCAAAACCTCTCACGGCTTCCGAAATTAAAAATGCAGACCCTTCTTGATTGGTATATAATGCTGTTGGATGAAACTGTACAAATTCCATATCCTTAATTAGGGCTTTAGCTCTGTAAGCCATGGCAATACCATCTCCTGTGGCAACCGTTGGATTGGTGGTATGACCGTAAACACGTCCAATGCCACCAGCAGCTAAAACAGTAGAGTTTGCCTGAATGGTGAGAATTTCTCCGTTGTTCTGATTCAGGACATAAGCCCCAAAACAAGTAATATTGTTAGAAGGTTGTTTAAGTTGATGTTCGGTAATTAAGTCTATAGCAAAATGATGCGCTAAAAGTGTGATGTTTTTAAGCTCATGCACACGAGCCAATAGGGCTCTCTCAATTTCGTAACCTGTAATGTCTTTATAATGTACCACACGATATTCGCTATGGCCACCTTCTCTGCCTAAATCGAGATTACCCGTTTGGTCCAAATCAAATTGTGCGCCCCAAAGCATCAGTTCTTTTAAGCGTTTTGGACCTTCGTTAATTACCATGTCCACAACCGCTTTATCGCATAGGCCATCGCCAGCAATTAAGGTGTCTTCTATGTGCTTTTGAAAGGAATCGACTTTATCATCTAAAACAACGGCTACGCCACCTTGGGCATATTTGGTATTGGATTCGTCCTCATTTCCCTTGGTAACAATGGTCACTTTTTTCTTCGGAAAAGCTTCGGCATATTTTACAGCTAAAGTTAAACCTGCAACTCCAGATCCAATAATAAGCAATTGGGTTTTTGTAGTCATGACTTGTTAATCTAAATTATAGCGTTGACACGGCGATTTTCAATCTGTTTAAACATGTTATTGATAAAAGTTATTAAGACTTGATAACACCATCTTTAATTAACTATTTAGAAAGTTCCAACATGCGTTCAATAGGAATTAGAGCCTTTTTTCTAATTTCTTCTGACACATTGATTTGTGGACTTTCATTCAATAAACAATCGTATAGTTTTTGAAGAGTATTCATCTTCATAAAAGCACATTCGCTGCAAGCACAGGTATTATCTTCTTCGGCAGGTGCAGGAATTAAAAGTGTATTTGGTACTTCTTGTTGCATTTTATAAAGAATCCCAGCTTCGGTGGCAACTATAAATTTTTCGCGAGGATTTTCTTTTACATAATTAATCATTCCAGCTGTAGAACCAATATAATTGGCGGCATCTAAAATATGGGCTTCAGATTCTGGATGGGCAATAATTTTAGAGCCCGGATGCTCTTTATATAAATTTAAAAGTTTGTCTATGGAAAAAGCTTCGTGTACAATACAAGCGCCATCCCAAAGCACCAAGTCGCGTCCAGAAATTTTACTAATATAATGTCCTAAATTCTTATCTGGAGCAAAAATAATTGGAACGTCTTTTGGTATGGACTCTACAATTTTCAACGCATTGGATGAGGTACAAACAATGTCGCTCATAGCTTTAATTTCTGCCGAACAGTTTATATAAGTAATTACCACATGATCTGGATGCTGGTCTTTAAAAGCTTTAAAAGCGTCTGGCGGACAAGAATCAGCCAAGGAGCAACCCGCTTTTAAATCGGGTAAAACCACCGTTTTATTCGGGTTTAAAATTTTAGCTGTTTCAGCCATAAAGTGGACACCTGCAAAAACAATAATGTCGGCATCCGTTTCGGCTGCTTTTTGCGATAAACCCAAGCTGTCACCAACATAATCAGCCACATCCTGAATTTCTGGCACTTGATAATAGTGTGCTAAAATAACAGCATTTTTCTCTTTTTTTAAACGTAGGATTTCTTCTTTTAAGTTCAAGGCGTATAACTATTTACGGATTTAACAAGAGGCTAATTTATTGTAAACGGGTCTTATAAATTATGATATAAATCATAAATAAACATATTGTTAATTAATATAGGATAAAAATATCTTTTTATATCTTTGAAAAAAATCACTATGCTATCTAATGCTTGTCAATATGCTATTCGTTCGATTCTTTATTTAGGAATGTGCTCGGATGAAAAACATAAAATTGGCGTAAAAATTATCTCCGAAGAACTGGAAGCTCCACAGCCATTTTTGGCCAAATTACTTCAGCAGTTAAATAAAAGTCATTTGGTAACTTCTACCAAAGGACCTTATGGCGGATTTTATTTAAGCGACGAAAACAAAGAAAAAACCGTCTGGGATATTGTGCTGGTTATTGATGGTTACGATAAATTTGATCAGTGTTTTATGGGACTTTCCACATGTGGAGACGATAATCCGTGTCCTGTTCATTTTACGGTTTCCGCTTTTAAACAAAAAATATTCAAAGATTTCAAAGACAAGACCGTGGCGCAATTTGTGGAAGAAATTAAAGCGAAAGGGCGTTATATTTCTTTGAAAAAGTTTAATATTCTTGGGGATCCTTCCGTTTAAATATTTTGAATACAATATTTGGAATTACCTTGTTAATTCTTCGGTAAATAAAATATTCTAAATGGTTTCTTTTAGCTAAAGTACTTTTTTTTTAGGGTTTTGGCTTTTTACCTTATATTTCCATTTTTAAAACTGAAAATAATGATAAAAAATTACACATTAGTACTCATGTTATTTATAACAGGAGTAATTTATAGTCAAGAACATATCTCTTTCGAAGTAAATGAAGGGTATGCGTTAGGAACTCTAAACGCGCAAAATGGTTGGGAAGTGACTGATGATAATGAAGGAGGATTTATACAAAATCAAGTAGTGACTAACGAACAGGCTTCTGATGGACTTTATGCTTTTAAAAACGCTTACGAGCCAGATTTGAATCCTGGATGGTTGCCGATTTTTGGTGCAGTGAAGAGCTTTGCTGAACCCATATCCTATGAAGGTTTTTCAATATCGTATGATTTATTCATAACAGAAATGAATGGTTCCAATTTTGAATTCACAGTTTTTGGTGTCGATGCTCTAGATGAATTTGTTCCTGTTGCGGGAGTAGCTATGGATTTTGAAGGTGAAATTTATGTGTTTGAAGACATTTATTACGGATCTCATTATATTGAAGGTGCTACATGGACACCAAACACATGGACGACTGTAAAAATTGATGTGAGCGAAACAGAACTTAAATATTATTTAAATGATGTTTTGGTCTATACTGATAGTAATTTTAGTTTAGTTGATATAGTTGGTTTTAATATGTTACATGATAATTATGGTGGCGATGCCTATTATGACAATTTTATTATCACCGACAATGCATTGAGCATGGATGACTTTTCAATAGTATCAGATTTTCGAGTTTTTCCAAACCCGATACAAGACGAATTAAAAATTCAAGGAGAAAACATGTCGCAGATAGCGCAAGTGGTTATATATAATCTTCAAGGACAAAAAATAATCGAAAGTCAACATACAAATACATTAAATGTAAGTAGTTTGAGTGCTGGAGTTTATTTTTTAAAGATAGATACTGTAGATAGTAGAACATACACACATAAGCTTGTAAAAAAGTAAGTATTTTTCAAAATCTTATATATTAAACGACCTAAAATTTTAAAGACTTTAGGTCGTTTTTTTATTCAAAATAAGTTTTACTAGTTCGTGGAATAACAGTATTCAAGAAATTAAATAATTAAAACCAAACTAATAAAAATCGTTAAACACCCAATTAATAACACTTTCCAAAAGGCGTTGGCATGACGCAATTCCATAAAATAAAATGCCACGGCTAAAAATTTTAATGCCGAAAGCAGCATAATATATTGCGTACTGTTAGCTATTCCTGAATTGGATACGAACGCAGATAAAACAGTAAGAATTACTAATATAATTAAGACAGTTAAAAAGGCTTTTTTCTTCATTTTAAAAAACTAAATAAATTACAGGAAATAATAGCAGCCAAATCAGATCGCACATATGCCAAAACGTAGCACTGGCTTCTACATCTTCCATAATGATGTTTTCTGGTTTTTTAGTTAGGGTTCTTAAAACCGAGGCTAGGATGACCAAGCCAACAATAACGTGAATAACATGAAAAAGAGTCAACATCCAATAGAATGAGAAAAAGGTGTTGTAACCCATAGTGAGACCAGCATCTATTTTACCTATATATTCCACGGTTTTCAGTGCTAAAAATAGCAGGCCACCAAGCATGGTCAGTTTTAGGTATAATTTTGATTTACTAATATTTTGAACTTTTAACGTACCAACCGTTAGCGCCATAAAAAAACCACTAACTAACAAGAACAAGGTGTTTATAGCGCCAAAGCTGGTGTTTAATAATAATCTGGATTCATGAAATAATTGAGGTTCGTCTTTACTATACCAAACCATGGCAACCAAAACAGCTCCAAAAGTAATCAGTTCTAAATAAATAATAATCCACATTAAAATCCCTCCAGGTGGATATAAGATGTTTTTTGCGTGATGTTCTTCAATGACTGTTGACATTAACTTTGATGTTTAATTTTTTCGTAGAGTTTTACTAGAGATTGTAGTAATTCTACAGGGGTTGTTAATATTTGATAGTGGTTTTGCCCAAACATTTGAGGCAAATAATATTTTGCTTGGGCTTCAATGGCCAAAGCATAGGAATTGATGTTGCGCTGATTTAATTCCCTGAGGGCTTGCTTGACATCGTTAATGCCATATTTCCCTTCGTATTTATCGTAATCGTTGGGTTTTCCATCCGAAATTAAAATCACCCATTTGTTTTTGGTATCTCGTGTGTCCAATAAAGCTCCCGAATGCCGTAAAGCAGCGCCAATTCTAGTATATCCACTAGGTTCCACAGCACCAATTTTGTGTTTGGCTTGGTCCCAAGAATCATCGAAACCTTTTAAACTAAGATAGGTTGCATAGTTTCTGGTTTTGGAATAAAAGCTTTGAATAGAGAAATCGACGTTGAATTCGTTTAAAATTTCCCCAAAAATAATGGAGACTTGTTTCTCCACATCAATGACTTTATTTCCCGCAGCATAACCATCGCTTGACAGACTGATATCCAATAAAATTAATATGGAAAGATCTTTTTCCTTTTTTCGTTTTGAGAGATAAATGTTTTCCGAAGGTGTATGCCCAGAATGTACATCTACAAACAAATCGGTTATGGCGTCCAAATCGAAATCCTCACCTTGATTTTGTCTACGTTGTTGCTGGTATTTGTTATTAACCGAAGTCAGCATCTTGCGTAAACCGGTTAAGGTAGATGCATTTTTTTGAAGGGTTTTTTTATAATAAGCAGCATCGGTTTCTACTTGTTTTTTCGGATAAACCTTACAGAATTTGGGTTTGTATTCCCGTTTGGAATAATCCCATTCATCGTAAGCAATATGTGGTGCTTGGGTATCTAATTCGCCACTTTCAGAAATGGTGGTGTTTTCAATAAATTCGGCTTGATAGATGGAATGTGTTGGGTCGTCTACACGAACGGTATGTTTCATGTTGAGGTCTTCCAAGGCATTGGCATGATCGTCCAAATCGTCGTCGCCGTCAAAATCCCTCCAACCGCCTTCCCATTCTTCAGCAGTTTCCGCTTTTTCAAAATTATGCATCAAAACATAATCTTCCTGTTGCTTTTTATCAATTTCTAAAGAGCTTATTTCTTCAACGGCATTGGCTTTTAAAATGGTGTTTATTTCGTGGTCTATGGCTTTTTTTACCTGTTCTGAAATATTTTTTAAAACAGATTTCTTTAATGTGTCTGGATCATTGCACATCCATTTTCCATAGATAAAACTTAAATCCTCAGGTTTTTTTTCGGTAGCTCTATTAAAATATAAAGTGATTAATTCCTGATGGATTCTTTTGGTAATGGGAAACTGTTTGAACATCTCATTTAAAACTAAATCTGAAGTTTCTACCGCTTTTTCGCGAGCAGCTTCCAACGAAAATTCGTCTTCGGGCGTAAAATTTAAATTCAGGTTTTTTTGAACAGAAAGATAAACCACTCTAAAAATATAGAATTTGCTGTTTTGTTCGATGCTATGAAATTCTGAAAAGCGAATAGGCAGGAAGAAGCTGTTATTTTTATAGCCGCCTTCACGTTCGGCTTCAAAAATTTCGATGGCTTGGCCCGTAATTGCTCTAGAAAAAATGGTGAGTCTTTGTTTGATGTCTTCTAGCTTAACTGAATATTCCTGTGTTTCTTGAGCGTTTTTTTTACGACGCTTCAAAAAAGTGGCTACTTTGGAAAAGAGATATTCATCGGGTTCAAACATGATTTTTTATTTAAATCATTAAGTCGCACAAATCTGCTAAGGCTTCGGTAATTTCCGTATCGTCTGTTAATGGTTCAACCACGGCTACACGAACGGCTAAGCGCTTTCCTAATCCGGTATGGATAAGTTTGGCTGCATCTACCAATAAACGTGTGGAAACAGTTTCGGTTAAACCTAGTTCGGTTAAATTTCTAATTTTGGTGGCAATGGAAACTAATTTTTTTGCTGTAACTCCGTCAATTTGTGTTTCGTTGACCAAAATTTCAGTTTCATCTTTTTCATTCGGATAATTAAAAGCCAAAGCAATAAAACGTTGACGGGTGGAAGGTTTTAATTCTTTAAATCCTTTTTGATACCCAGGATTGAACGAAGCCACCAACATAAAGTTAGGATGTGCTTTTATGGTTTCGCCTAACTTATCGATATACAATTCTTTTCTATGATCTGTTAAGGAGTGAATGGCCACAATAACATCTGGTCTGGCTTCGGCAATTTCATCTAAATAAATAATGGCCCCAGTTTTTACAGCTTTTGTAAGCGGACCATCTATCCAAACAGTTTCGGCACCTTTAATAATATAGCGACCAATTAAATCGGTGGAAGAGGTTTCCTCATGACAAGAAATAGTAATCAATTCTTGGTTTAAATTATGCGTCATAAACTCCACAAAACGTGTTTTTCCGGTACCAGTGGGACCTTTTAATAACACGGGAATTTTGTTTTTATAAGCCTGCTCAAATACTTCAACTTCTTTTGCTATTGGCTTATAGAAAGGAATAAGGGTATTTGTTTGTTGGGTTTCTGTTTTCAAAATATGTGGTTTTAAAACGGATGTTATTAACGTGTCGTTCATCATCTGTAAAATTTAAAAAAGGCCCTTTGATTAAAGAAATCGAAGCAGGGGATAATTGTCAGGTATGAGCAAATTTTACTTCTCTTTCTCTGTACAACCAAAAGACCTTTTTCTGCTATTAAGTGTTATAAATCTGAATCAAAATCTAAAGCTTCATCTGTTGGTCTTCCATGTTTATAAAAGTCCCAGATATACATAATAATTCCAGTGGCAAACATGGTAGCGCATAAAATCAAGACCACAAAGTGAATGCTAATTTCGGCTTGAACTTCCATGAAATCCATTTTGTATTTACGTTCTAGATAGACTTGGGCTACCCCGGCTACTCCAAAGGCAATCGTCATTCCAACCATCCCGATATTAGACAGCCAAAATGCTGCGCGTCCCACGCTACTGTCGTATAATTTTCTACCCGTCATATTTGGTAAAGAATAACTTATAATGGCCAGAACTATCATGGCATAAGCGCCCCAAAAGGCAAGGTGGGCATGCATGGCTGTCACCAAAGTTCCGTGTGTGTATAAATTGGTTTGTGGCAACGTATGGGCAAAACCTAATAAACCTGCTCCTACAAATGAGACAATGGCAGAACCAATGGTCCAGAATAAAGCAATTTTATTTGGATGTTTCTTTTCACCTTTTCTATACATATTTACAGCAAATAAAGCCATTGCTAAGAACGCTAAAGGTTCAAGCGCTGAGAAAATACCTCCAACAACTAACCAAATTTTATTAACGCCTATATAGTAGTAATGGTGTCCGGTGCCTAAAATTCCTGATAGGAATGTTAAACCAACAATTACATAAAGCCATTTTTCGATAACTTCTCTATCTACTCCAGTTAATTTAATTAATAGGAAGGCTAAAATACCACCCATAATTAATTCCCAAACACCTTCTACCCATAAGTGAACCACCCACCATCTAAAAAAGGAATCGGTTACTTGGCTATCAAAAGGCAACATGCCAGGAATATAAAGTAGGGCTGCAAAAACCAATCCCATAGTTAAAACCATGGCGGTGGTAGTTTTTCGTTTTCCTTTAAAAAGCGTGGCTAAAATGAGGCCTAAAAATAAAAGAACGTTGGCAACTACTAGATAATCTAATTGTCTTGGAATTTCTAGAAATTTCCGTCCTTCCCACCAATTAAAGTGGTATCCAATAACTGCGGCCACACCAACTGCAGCCAAGGAAATTAATTGTATATAGGCCCATTTAACACTTACTAATTCGCGTTGGGCTTCTTCTGGGATAATATAATAAGCGGCTCCCATAAAACCGGAGAGTAACCAAACTACTAAAAGATTGGTATGTACGGCTCTTGCCGTATTAAAAGGAATAAATTCGTGTAGTCCATCCATTCCAATTCGGGCAAAACCCATTATGAAACCATAGACAAGTTGTAAAACGAGGAGTAGCATGGAAAAAGCAAAAAACCAGTAGGCTACTTTTTGGGATTTATATTTCATCTGTTTATTTTTATTGTATTAGAGGTCAGATGTCATACCCAAACAAATTCCTGACTGTTCTGAAATTTTGTTAAAGGGTATTTCATATTCGGTTAGTTGGTTATTTGTTTTGTCTTTCAATTCGGTCTTTGGCCAATGGCGATACCACGGTATCAAAACCGTTGAGGTCTATATCGTCAATCCAGTCGAAAAAAGCAATTAGGTCGTCTGCTTCTTCTTTGCTGAAGCCATAGGCAACCATTTGCCGTCCGTTGGGATTCCAAGGAACGGGAGTCATTAAAACGGCTTTAATATAGCCTACGCCTCTACGGTCTATAACTTTGGTCAGTTCTGGAGCATAATAGCCACCTTCTCCAAGAAGGGTGTGGCAGCCCATGCAATTGTTTTCTTCCCATAAAACTTTACCTCTAACCACTTGTTCGGTAATGGCTTCATGGTTGGTTTGGTCTTGCCCTTTGCTAAAGGAGAAAATGGTTAATCCTATAAAAATAAGAAAGGTTACCACAGTCCCTCCCAGGAAAAACGCGCGTGCTTGTTTTTTTGATAACATAAGATTTTTAGTTAGTTGGTTAAAAAGACCTTTTAATCTTCTATACAAAAATATATGGGTGATTTCTATTAAAACATGATATTAATCATGTAATTGAAAAAAGTTAAAGGAATCTTAATGGAATGGGATGATGTGGATTGGGCTGGGGTTGAGAGTGATTTTTTGTTTAGGGAATAGAAAAAATAACCCTTTGAGAAGCTTAGAAGTAGTCGTATAGTTTGCGTGACTTGGATATTATTTTTGTTATTGGAACTCTTTTATATTAGGCTATAACTTTCGCTTGGCGGAAACAAAAGTTCAATTCCTTTTGGTTTAATTTTAAATAACGGACCTTTTTCGACAACTTTCCCTTTCGAATTACGCTTAATTAGATGGTCAAGTGTAATAATTCCTTGGTCAATTAATAAATCAAATTGAGAGGTAATTGGTTTCTTTGTGTGCTCGACTAATTTATATTGAAAATACTCACGGTCATTTACTCTTGTACTTTCCGCTTCTACCCAAAAGGTTTCTTTATGCTTTTCTTTTAATCGATTATGAAGTTTGTCCAGAGTCCAAACAACAAAATCTCCAACTTCTGGTTTGTCTGAATTCTCAATCAATTGCTTTATATCATTATCAATTCTTAAATTCAAACCTTGGGAATTTCTTGTTATTGCTGAAACTGTACAATATAATTTAAAATCTTCTTCACGTTCATAACCAAAGCTGTTCAGAATTTCGGCTGAGCTTTTAAATTTACTTAATTTCCAGTCTGGAACTTGGGCAAATAAGTTTTTTCGGTTTGTTCTGCTATTCCTAAAAGACTTGAGTTCAATTCCTTTATAATCTGGTTGCTTAGATGAATTAATATCGATTCCGAGTGCCGTTTCTAGCGTTCGACCAACAGAAGTGTCAGCATCTACCAATGATGGAATAGGACCAGCACTTGCTATTTTTCTTACCATTGCTAAAAGCTCGAAAGCTACTTCGTTTTCAATAGTGTTAATTTCATTTATTAATTCCTGCAGTGGATTATGTATTGAAGAATTAATTAACCCTTCAATATCTAGTTTTGTTAAGTTGAAAACGTGAAAAGCATCATCAAAATAGGTTATTGCAACAATATCATTTGGGTCAGCAATCTTTGTTAAACTATAAAACCAAATTCGGGGATCTCCATTTTTAGTTAACGGTCGATATAAAGATGCTTGCGACTTTATAGTCTTGAAACCAGTATGAATAATTGTTGGTATTAAAATCTTATTATCGGGACCTTGGTTTTGCAAATCGTAATCGTGAATGTTTTCACTTTTCAAGAAATTGCGAACAGAACCTGTCGCATCCATAATAGATTTTTTTAAGCCGGTTTCGGTTGGTTCAATTAAAGTAAGAGAAACTTGATTTTTTGTTAATAGTTTAATCTTATTTTGTTCTTCGTTTGTAAGTTTTCTCACTTTATATGTTTTAAAATTTCATTTGCTACTGCTCTTGCTAACAAAGGTGGTACAGCATTACCTACTAAAGTATATTGTGGTACTTCAGTTTTTCTATTATTCCCACCAGTTGAACGCTTTCCTTGAAAAACAAAAGAATCGTCAAATGATTGTAAGCGAGCCATTTCTCTAACAGTTAAAGCACGGGGTGAATTATAATGAATATAATCGTCTGCAATAGTCATTATAGTAGAGCTTTGCTCGTTCGGTTTGAGCACATTATAATTCCTTTTATTTGTTGAAAGACCTAGCTTTTCAAGTTTAGGTTGAGCCTTTTTATAATTTCCTTCTTTCAAAATGACACTTAGCCTTTCAATCACAGTTTCGTTTTGATTACTTGTCTTATGATTATTAAGTATATCGAAATATTTTTCTCCGTTTTCCAGACCTTCTGTGCTTCTAACATAAAATGGTTTAGTTTGCGGTTTAAAGCGTTCAATTAATCTTCCGTTTTTTGACCATTCAGCAAAGGATTTTCCGCTTTGTGAATTTGGCTTGCCATCAATATTTCTTTTTATTAGAAGATTTTTCATTTTCTTTGCAGTTCCGTTATATTGTACTGAAATATCAATTGGTTCGTATCGATGTGCTTCCTGATTATTTCCAATAAAATCCAAATCATACAAAGCTTCAAAGATGGTAACTTTTTCCTCTTCTGAAACTGTTGGAGGAATTTCATAAATATATTTTTGGTCTTTGCGACAACCAATGAAAAGTACTCTTTCTCTATTTTGAGGAACACCGTAATTTGACGCATTAGCAACAAAGGGCTGTTCTATTTTATAAAGTCTTATGCTTTCGAGAATAGTATTTAATTCCTTTTTTTGTGTGGCGTTACAATGAGATTTTAATATTTCAATTGAATCGTCAAAAGAGCTAGTATATATTTTTAAAGAGGTTATGATATCATTGCAATCTGCTTTATAAGCAATAGGAATTTTTAAAGAGCTAAAGGAGTTTTCTATTTTTGAAATGACACTTTCAGATTCTATCTCCGTTAAAAAGTCAGTAAAAGAATTTACAAAATTATCGTTGTCGATATTACAAAAGTCTTTCTCTTTAATTATGTCACGTTTTAATTTTTCCCATTCTTTTGTTCTTGCCAAAAGATTAAAGCCGTGACGAATCGTGTTAATATTCTCATCTGTTTTGCTGGTCTTGTAGTCCGCTATTTTAGGTGTTATTTTCTTAAATCTATTTTCTACAAATCTTATAAAATCTTCCTCTCCAGATTCTTTATCTTTTTCAAGGAGTTTTTCCAGTTCTACTCTTTTAATAATACTGTCAAATAAAAAAGAATTTGATTCATTCTCTATTTTCTTGATGAATGAAATTAGTAATGGGATTTCCTTGATGTCAACAATAGAGTTAATTTCTTTGATAATTAACTCTTTGATTTTTCCGCCTTCTTTGGTTAGAATACCTTTTACATTCTCCATAACAAAATACTTAGGTTGTAAAACCTTAATTACTTCTAGGTAATGTGAAAAAAGGTCATCCTTTTTGTCAAACTTCTTACGTTTTCCAGCAAGACTAAAACTTTGGCAAGGTGGACCTCCACATACAACGTCAATTTCTTTTCCATTAATTTTTTCTAATAAATTATCAAGAAAATCTGGTTCCGTAATGTCTTGTTTTAGAAACTCTGCATCTAATCCTAATTGATGATTGTAACGAACTACGTGAGTTAATTCACAGTTTTCATTAATATCATTGGCAACAATAAAGTCAAAGAATTTATTGTTGTTTTCAGCTTGTAGAAATCCTTCACTAAATCCACCAGCTCCAGCAAATAAATCGACAAACGTATATGGTTTACCATAAAGAGAAACTTGTTCCTTTACAATGTTTACATAATTGTTTTCTTTGTAGTTTTCAATATGTTCATTTAAGACACTTTTGATTTCATCCTGAGAAAATGTTTTCTTGGGTGAATGATGTAAAAGTTCATCAGCCCTTTCTTTCAAAAAATCTAAATAGTGATTAATTTCGTGCGACTCTGCACTTAATCCGATTGCTTTCTGTTTAGTTTTATTGAAATTCTTAGACTCTATTTTTTGACCGATTGAAAGCTTTATCTGACTTCCTTTGCAGTTTATTCTTAAATGAATTGGGGCAAACCCTTTTTTGTCAGGTTTGTCTAAATAAAAATTAATCGTTGCCATAATATTCACGGACGGTTTTGCGTACACGGACAAATTTACGGACAATTTTTATAAATCCTATTTTAATTCTTATTTTTGTTTATAGTAACTTAAGGTATAAAGGAGAATTATTAACCCTCCCGCTTCACCAAAGCATAATAATCGCCTTCCAATGGCAGGTAGCCTTGGTCGTAAACAAAGTAGTAAACCGTGCCAGCTTTCGTGGTATAAATACTGGTGAAATAATTAAAATCGAAGCCTTTTTCTATAAGTTTTGCTCGGGAACATTTGGTTTTTTGTTCAGGATTAAGTGCTTCTAGAATTCGGTAGTTTTTACGTAAACGGTTGTTGGTATTTCTTATCAGGTTTTTAGAATCTTTATTCACCCGGTTGTTATAAGAATTCCTACAGGCATCACTGCAGAATTTCTTATCTATTCTACCTACTATTTTATCACCACATTCCGGACAGGCTTTCATTGTTTCACTTCTTTATTAATTATAATGTCATTAACAGATGCGTTGTTATAAAATAAATATACAGAATATTTTTTAGAAAGCTTGAAA
>NZ_DATGNO010000028.1:0-15637 GCF_035306705.1 Xanthomarina sp. | reverse complement strand
TTTAAATAATTAAGAAGTCTTCTCTACTGCACCAAGCGTATAAAGTTGTTCAAGTGTAGGAGATTCGCTTCCTCCAGCAGGTTCTAAGGTAATCCCAAAAGCTTCAGATGCATTGGCATTTTCAATGGTAAACAGCTTGTTATCGTCTGTACTAAAATCATCTATCGTACCAAGGCTGGTAGGTGTTAATGGATTCAACGTTAAAGACCAAACCTGATATACTTTTCCTTGAGGAGGTTCTGGTAAGCCTTGCATATCTAAAACAACCGTGTTGTTTTTTTTATCCCAATATACCTTGGCATAAGAGTCTGGAGAAACAGCTTGCCCGGCAAGTGGAATAGCTATAATATCCTTATCCCTTAAGAAAGTAATTAATTGTTTGGATTCGGTTAAATCCTTGCTGTATTTTTCTAAGCTAACCTCTAAAAGTTCCTTGTCGGTTTCAACCGTTTGTATTTGGTCTTTTAACTGGTTGTTTTGGTTTATTAACCACAATAACCCAAGTCCAATAACCAAAGAGGCTGCCCAACCCATATAACTAAACCAATTTGGTCTAGGTTGGTGTAAGGATTTAACAGGAGTATCTGCATCCGTTGGTATTCCAAGTTTTTCTTTTACCGCTTGAAAAAGATATTTCGTGTCTGTTGGAGACACAGCTGCAGTTAATTTTACAATGGTGGATTCTATTTTTATAACTTCGTCTAGGACTTCGGGATGTTTTAATAAAAGGTCATAGATTTCCTGATTTTCTTTTTCAGAAAGCGCACCTGCAACATACAGTTCTAAAATTCCGGATTCTATGTATTCTTTTATATCCATACTAAACGTCGAGCATCAATCTAAGCTCGTTTATACAATTTCTATTTCTTGTTTTTATAGTACCAATAGGCATATTTAATGTTTCTGAAGCCTCCTTTTGAGTATAGCCTTTAAAATATAAAAGTTCAATCACTTCAATACATTTTTTTGCTAGTTTGCCAACAAATTGTTTAATACCAATGGCATCGGTTTTGTCGTCCAAACTATCTTGGTCCTGTATGATATCTACGAAATAATCTGCGTTGAGGTTTTTACCAGAGTTTTTAAAGCTTTTGGAGCGTATTTTATCGATGGCTGCATTACGTGAAATGTTTATTAGCCAAGTAAAAAACCGACCTTTTTGTGGGGAATAGCTGTCTGCACTGTGCCAAGCTTTAATAAAAACTTCCTGCATAACATCTTGGGCAATCTCTCGATCTCTAACAATATTATAAATAACGCCAAGCATGCTTTCGCTATACATTTGGTAAAGGGTTCCGAAAGCTTTTTCGTCTTTATTTTGGAATTTAGAAACGAGTTGTTCTAATGACATACAGTTTTTTATAGTTTTCTAAATTAGCGATTAATAATTTAAGATTTATTATTTAATAAGTTTTATTTATTCGATTTTTATAAAACCAACTAGTATTTATTTACGTAAGTGTTTTTGAAAGGTAAATAAGTAGCACAAATTTGCTCTAAGTCAAGAAGTCTATAATTTATAGATTTGGACTAAAAGTTAAAAGGATGTTAAGGTTTATTTAAGGTCTTTTATGTAGCTCTATTTTTACCAGTTAATCCATTACCATCTATAAATTATTCAACCATGAAAAAAATCTTTACTTTTTTATTGCTCTTAACTTTTTGTAAAATCCATGCTCAACAGATAAAGGGTGTAGTTACTGAGAGAAACCAACAACCTTTAGAAGATGTTTATGTTTATAATATAAATTCATCCAGTCATGCCCACACTATTGCCAATGGATCATTTGTATTGGATAACAATAAAGTTGGAGATTCAATAACCATTGGTTTATTGGGTTATGAAAAGATTTTTATTGTTTTAGATGAAAGTCATTTTAATGATGGGGTTGCGGTGGTTTTAAAAAGCAAAACCATATTGTTAGACGAACTGGTAATTACAGAGCAAATAGATGCTTTAAACAGTATTTCCAAAATAGATTTAGAAACTAATCCTGTAAACTCGTCTCAAGAAATTTTGCGTAAAGTTCCAGGTTTAATTATTGGGCAACATGCAGGAGGTGGAAAGGCTGAACAAATTTTTCTTCGTGGTTTCGATATTGACCATGGAACAGACATCAATCTTTCGGTAGATGGTATGCCAGTAAACATGGTGTCTCATGCACATGGACAAGGTTATAGCGATTTGCATTTTGTAATTCCAGAAACACTTAATAATATCAACTTTGGAAAAGGTCCTTATTATGCCAATAAAGGCGATTTTGCCACAGCTGGTTATGTTGAATTTAATACGAAAGAAGACATTGGTGCCAGTGAAATTAATTTCAGTTACGGCCAATTTAATTCGTTAAGAACTCTTGCTATGTTCGATTTATTAGGAAACACTCCTAATCAAAATGCCTATGTGGCCTTGGAATACATTCAGTTTGATGGTCCGTACGATTCTCCTCAAAATTTTAACCGCATCAACCTTTTTGGAAAATACACTACTTATTTAAAGGGTAATGACAGATTATCTGTTTCGCTTTCCCATTTTCAAAGTCGTTGGGATGCTTCAGGGCAAATTCCTCAAAGAGCTGTAGATAGTGGTTTGATTGATCGTTGGGGTTCCATTGATGATACTGAAGGAGGAAATACTTCCAGAAGCAATGTAAATATTGAGTATAATTCGCAATTAGCTAACGATTTACAGTTTAAATCGAATGTGTTTTATTCGCAATATGATTTTGAATTGTATTCAAATTTCACCTTCTTTTTAGAAGATCCTATTAATGGCGACCAATTAAAACAAAAGGAAGCTAGAGATATTTTTGGTTTCAATTCCGAATTTATTAAAGATTCTCATTTAGGTTCTGCAGATGCTAAATATACAGGAGGTTTTGGATTGCGTTATGATTTTGCTAACGATGTTGAATTATCCCATACCGTAAACAGAAGTGAAACGCTAGAATACTTGGCTCTGGGAGATGTTAATCAAACCAATATGTACGCGTACATCAATGCTGAAATAGATTTAGGGAAATTTGTGGTAGCTCCAGCACTACGTTTGGATTATTTTAAATTTATGTATAACGATGCCTTGGTTACAGATTATAAAACATTATCTGAAACAAAAACCATTGCGAGTCCAAAGTTGAATTTCTTTTTTAATCAAAATAAAAATTTACAATGGTTCTTAAAAACAGGAATCGGATTCCATTCTAACGATACTAGAGTAGTGGTACAGCAACAAGGCGAAGATATTTTACCAAGAGCTTATGGTGCCGATATTGGAGCCATTTGGAAACCATTTCCAAAAGTGATGTTTAATACAGCTTTATGGTATTTGTTTTTAGAACAAGAGTTTGTATATGTTGGAGATGGCGGAATTGTAGAGCCAAGCGGAAAATCTAGACGTTATGGATTGGATTTAGGGTTAAGATATCAAATAACAAATTGGTTGTATTTTGATACAGACGCTACTATAAATAAAGCAAGAAGTGTGGACGAGCCTTCTGGAGAAGACTATATTCCATTAGCGCCAGATTTTACACTAACAGGAGGTTTGTCTGTAAATAACTTAAAAGGCTTTTCTGGAGCTATCCGTTATCGTTTTATAGACGATAGACCGGCAAATGAAGATTACTCCTTAGTCGCAGAGGGTTATTTTGTAACAGATTTAAACCTAAGTTACCAGTTTGTCAATAATATAACCTTGGGTGTAACTATTGAAAACTTGTTTGATACTGAATGGAATGAAACGCAATTTGCCACGGAAACTAGACTGCAAAACGAACTGCAGCCAGTAGATGAAATCCATTTTACACCCGGAACCCCTTTCTTTTTTAAAGCAAATATTAGTTACAGGTTTTAAAATAAATTAAGTATGAAAAGCGCTTGGTATTTAAAACAAGCGCTTTTTTTATATTTAGTATGGCCCTATTATAACTAGATAGCTTTATTATTCTCGAAGTAATTTATTCATATATAAAACGAAAAAGCCACCATTTGGCAGCTTTTCTTATAATTTTAAATGTAATAGAGATTATTGAATAATACCTCCACAACTTACTCGTCCTCCAGCATTACCTGTTGGTTGAGACTTAAAATCGTCGGCAGCATCATGTACAATAACAGCTTTGTGTAAAATGTCTTTATTTGCATCTCCACAACCTATACACCATTGGTCTGTACTAAAAGAAATGGTTGCATTACCTTTGGCATCTGCTTCCATATTTCCTATGTCACCTTTATGATATCCTTTGGCATCTCCCCATTTTCCATGAGGTTCGTTTGTTGGATTCCAATGTCCTCCACTTGAAGTTCCATCATCCGCAGAGCAATCTGCTTTTTCATGTAAATGAATGGCGTGTGTTCCTTCAGTTAAACCTTCAAAAACTGCTACCATAGTTACTTGTCCATCTTTTTCTGTAAACACAGCCGAACCACTTACGTTACTTCCGCTTCTAGGATCTAGTCTTATTTTTACTTTTATGGCTTCATCCTGAACTGGCTCAACCGCCTGCTCTTCAGTGGCAGTAACTTCTGGTTCTATGTTTTCCTTTTTGTTGTTTTTACAACCTATTGCTAGGCTTAATGTTAACAACAAGGCAATTAATACTGGTTTTTTCATTTTGAAATAATGTTTATATGTTTACTCAAAGTTACGTAATAAATAGACGTTTTTAAAATTTTAAACTAGCTAATATGACAAAAATCATATTTTACAACACGGTTTCAATTTACTTTTGTACTTGATTTAGTTAGGTATGAAAAATTCATTAATAAACAAATACAACGTTGCAGGCCCAAGATACACTAGTTATCCTACGGTGCCTTATTGGGATAATAACAGCTTTTCGTCTAAAACATGGAAAGATTCTCTTATAAAATCGTTTAACGAAAGTAATAGCTCAGAAGGTCTAAGCTTGTATTTGCATTTACCATTTTGCGAAAGTTTATGTACGTTTTGTGGATGTAATAAACGTATTACAAAACGCCATGAAGTAGAGTCGCCTTATATAACAGCAGTTCTAAAAGAATGGGACATGTATTGCGAGTTGTTTAATGGCAAACCGCATATTAAGGAAATTCATCTTGGAGGAGGAACTCCTACTTTTTTCTCAACAGGTAATTTAAAACGCCTGATAGATGGACTGTTAAGAAAAGCTACTTTGGCAGAAGGTTATGAGTTTAGTTTTGAAGGACATCCAAACAACACCACCAAAGACCACTTGCAAACACTTTACGATTTAGGGTTTAGACGGGTAAGTTTTGGAGTTCAGGATTATAATGAAGTGGTACAAGTTGCCATCCATAGAATTCAGCCTTTCGAAAATGTGAAACGTGTTACAGAAGAAGCTAGAGAAATAGGATATACTTCTGTGAGCCATGATATTATTTTTGGATTGCCATTTCAAACCATAGAACATGTAGAAGAAACCATAAAAAAAACCAAAGAACTTATGCCAGATCGTTTGGCATTTTATAGTTATGCCCATGTGCCTTGGATAAAAGGAAATGGACAACGAGGTTTTAAAGATGAAGATTTACCTACTCCTCAAACAAAAAGAAGACAATACGAATTAGGAAAAGAACTTTTATCCGAAGCTGGTTTTGTAGAAATTGGCATGGATCATTTTGCTTTAAAATCCGATTCACTTTATAAATCCATAGACCAACAAAAGCTTCATAGAAATTTTATGGGTTATACAGCTTCAAAAACGCAAGCTATGATTGGTTTGGGAGTATCGTCCATTAGTGATAGTTGGTATGGGTTTGCACAAAATGTAAAAGGCTTAGAAGAGTACTATCATTTAATAGATGAAAATATAATTCCTATATATAGAGGACATCTTTTAAACGAAAAAGATTTAATTATTAGAAAACATATTTTAAACCTCATGTGCCAGTTCCATACATCTTGGGATAATAAGGAGCTTTATTTTGAAGAACTCCCAGAAGTATTGGAAAGACTTGAAGAAATGGAGGCTGATGGTTTAATGAAAATTCAAGGAAATAACATACAAGTTACAGAAAAGGGGAAGCCATTTGTAAGAAACATTTGTATGGCTTTCGATTTACTGTTACAAGAAAACATGCCAGAAACCCAATTGTTTTCAATGACTATTTAAAAATACACAACCAAAAACATGAAAAAAATAATTGTACCAGTAGATTTTTCAGAGGAATCTGAATTCGCTTTAGAAGCAGCTGCTATGTTGGCGAAAAAAAATGGCGCTGAAATTCTAGCTTTGCATATGCTAGAAATTTCTAATGCCGTTTTAACAAAGGCAGATGGCATAAAGCAAATAGAAACAATTTACTTTTTAAGGCTTGCCGAAAAAAAATTCGAAGAGTTTTTGGATAAGGATTATTTAAAAAATATAAAAGTAACTCCCATAGTTAAACAATTTAAAGTGTTTAGCGAAGTAAATGATATAGCCATAGAAACGGGTGCAGATTTAATTGTAATGGGATCTCAAGGTGCTAGTGGCATCAAGGAAATTTTAGTTGGTTCCAATACTGAAAAAGTAGTAAGACATTCTGAAGTTCCAGTTTTGGTAATTAAGCACAATCCTATTTTAATGGAATTTGAAAATGTGGTTTTTGCCTGCGATTTTACAGAAGAATCCATAGAACAATATATAAGAGCTAAAGACATGGTTGAGAAATTGGAAGCTACCATGCACTTAGTGTACGTAAATTTACCAGGTTCTAAATTTAAAAGTTCGGCTGAAATTGAAAAACAGGTGGCCAGCTTTTTAAGAAAGGCAGATGGAGGTATAGAAAAAATGCATGAAGTGAACTATGTTAACGATTATACCATTGAAAAGGGCATTTTAAATTTCTCTAATTTAATTGGAGCCGATTTAATAGCTGTTGCCACACACGGAAGAAAAGGAATTGCACATTTTTTTGAAGGAAGTATTTCTGAAGATATTGCCAACCATTCTACCTTACCAGTTATGACCTTTAAAATGTAAGAATATAGTTTTATTAGTTAAAGATGTTTTAGTGTTTAAAAAAGAGTTGAGCTTCGGTTTAACTCTTTTTGATTTTATTGCACCCTGCTTTTTTTTGATTATCAATTAGTTATATATTTACTAATGTTTAGCTTTAAAATAAAGTTAAAAAAAACCTAAAGTAGAGGATGATTTCGTCCTAAATATGATTAATATCATATTTTGTTCTAGGTTTAGACCTTACATTTGTACTATTAAAAATAAAACACATCATGAAAACAGCATTTAAAATTTTTACCGTATTATTTATTTCACTACTAATGAGCTGTGGTGGAAAAGAAGAGAAAAAAGAAGAAACCTTTACCTATCAGAAAAAGGCTCCTACTGAGAAAAAGGAAACTCCTAAAGAAGCAAAGGTTGTACCTCCTTCAGAAAGAGTAGATTTAGTTAATAAAGGGGTTGGCCCAATTAAATCCTTAGTATTGCCTGCCGAAATAGACCAAGCAATGGCTGCTAAAGGTGCGGAGATTTTCAAAAGTAACTGTACAGCTTGCCATAGACCTGACAAGAAATTTATCGGTCCAGCACCAAAAGGAGTTTTAGATATTAGAACACCAGAATGGGTAATGAACATGATTTTAAATCCAGAAGTAATGGTTGTTGAAGATCCATTAGCTAAAGAGCTATTAATCGAATTCAACGGTTCTCCAATGGCAAATCAAAATTTATCTGAAGCGGATGCAAGAGCCGTTTTAGAATATTTTAGAACTCTTTAGTAACCCTTTAGTAATTCTTTATATGAAAACAACTAACCTTAATTTCCTAATCACAACTTGTCTTATTGTATTGTTTGTAGGTTGCAAAGACAACGCAAACAATGTACAGGACACTTCAACCGCACCTGTTTCTAACGAAGCACCGGCAAGACAGGGTCAAGCTTTCATCGTAGATGATGAAGCTACCCCAAATATCTTGCAAATTGCCATCGGCTCTCCAGACCACACAACTCTAGTTGCAGCTGTACAAGCGGCCCAATTAGAAAACGCATTGGTTAATGCTGGGCCTTTAATGGTATTTGCACCAACAAACGAAGCATTTGCAGCTTTACCAGCTGGAACAGTAGAAGATTTACTGAAGCCGGAAAATAAAGACAAATTGGCTTTTATATTAAAGAACCATGTAACACCTGGAAACTATTCGAAAGATTTCCTGAAAAAGTTTAAAAAACTCGGACAGGCAAATGGCGAAGATGTGGCTATAGAAGTTATAGGTGACGATGTATTTGTTGGTGGTGCCAAAATTATAGCAAGTGTTCCTGCTGGAAACGGAATCGTTCACGTAGTGGATAAAGTAATCTTACCTGCTAACTAATCAATTAAATAACTCAATATAAATAGAATAGAAATGAAAAAAACAATAAATATTTTAATTTCCTTAGTTATGGTTGCCGGACTGGCGAGCTGTAATGATGGCGGACAGCAAAGGACCAAAAAAGGCGGACAAGGTGGCTTAGCTACCAATGCAGCTGAAAGAGTATATGTGGCTCCAGGTGAACACGATGAATTCTATGCATTTATGTCTGGAGGATTTAGTGGACAGCTAGCTGTTTATGGCTTGCCTTCAGGTCGTTTACTTAAAGTTCTTCCTGTATTCTCTCAAAACCCTGAAAATGGATGGGGATATACAGAGGAAACTAAACCTATGTTGAATACTTCTTTTGGTTTTGTGCCTTGGGATGATTCTCACCATCCTGATATTTCTCAAACAAATGGTGTCTTAGATGGTCGTTGGGTTTTTATCAATGGAAACAACACGCCTAGAATTGCACGTATTGATTTGAAGAATTTCAAAACAGAAGAAATTATTGAAATACCAAACAGTGCTGGTAACCACAGTTCATCTTTTATTACTGAAAACACCGAGTATGTGGTAGCAGGAACTCGTTTCTCTGTACCAGTACCTCAGAAAGATATGTCTATAAAAGATTATAAAGGAAACTTTAAAGGAGCCTTAACTTTTATTAAAGTTGATCAAGAAACAGGAAGAATGAATATCAACTTCCAGTTAATGATGCCAGGTTTTAACTACGACCTTTCTCACCCTGGACGTGATAAGAGTCATGGTTGGTTCTTCTTTACTACTTATAACACGGAAGAAGCCCATACGCTTTTAGAAGTTAACGCTTCACAAAACGATAAGGATTTCATCGCTGCAGTAAACTGGAAAAAAATCGAGGAATATGTAAATAATGGTGGTGGAACAAAAGTCCCTGCTAACTATGCACATAACATTTTGGATGAACACACACATACTGCTACATCTACGATGTTGAAAGAAGTGTTGACTGTAAATCCATTAGATGTTCCTGGAGCTGTTTATTTCTTGCCAACTCCAAAATCTCCACACGGTTGTGACGTTGATCCAACAGGTGAGTACATTATTGGTAACGGAAAACTTTCTGCTGACTTAACTGTTCACAGTTTCACTAAAATGCTTGCTGCAATTGAAGGCAAGAAATTTGACGGAGAAGCTTACGGTATTCCAATCTTAAACTTTGAAGATATTCTTGCTGGTGTAGTTAAACAACCAGGTTTAGGACCACTTCATACAGAATTTGACGAAAAAGGATATGCTTATACCACGTTCTTTATCTCTTCTGAAGTTGTAAAATGGAAAGTTGGAACTTGGGAAGTTGTAGACAGACAACCAGTATTCTACTCTGTAGGACACGGTATGATCCCTGGAGGAAACTCACGTAAGCCATTTGGAAAATACTTTGTAGCCTTAAATAAAATTACAAAAGACAGATACTTACCAACAGGACCAGAGCTTACACAGTCTGCTCAGTTATTCGATATTACAGGTGATAAAATGGAACTGTTACTAGATTTCCCAACAATTGGAGAGCCTCACTATGCTGCTGCAATTCCTGCAGACATGGTTGCGCCTAATTCTAGAAAAATCTATAAGCTTACGGAAAATAAACACCCTTATGTGTCTCTTTCTAATAGCGATGTAAAGGTAGTACGTGAAGGAAAAGATGTTCATATTTATATGAATATGATCCGAAGCCACTTTAATCCTGATAATATTGAGGGAGTAAAAGTTGGTGACAAAGTATTCTTCCACATTACAAACCTTGAACAAGATTTTGACGTACCTCACGGTTTTGCAGTAATTGGTGCTAATAACGCAGAGATGCTTATTGTTCCAGGAGCGACTGAAACCTTGGTTTGGGAGCCAAAACAAGTTGGAGTATGGCCGTTCTATTGTACAGATTTCTGTTCTGCACTTCACCAAGAAATGCAAGGATATGTACGTGTAAGCCCAGCTGATTCGAATATCGAATTATCTTGGAGCCTAGGCGAAGATTAAGTGTAAGTAAATAACCAATATTATAAGTTTAGGGAAATTTTGTTTTAGTGTTTATTTTCCTACTATAAGGCGAGAATTGATTTATCGTTCTCGCCTTTCTTTTAAAATGCTATTAACTGAATGGTTAATTTAATTGAAAATTATTATGAAAAAAGCTGGTATTATAATGATAATAGGATCGCTTTTGTTATTGGGTCTTTTTAAATTCCCATTGTGGAACATCGTTTTGGGTGCACCCCAGTATCCAGACCCTCTTGGAATGAACATTTATATTCAAGGTATAGAAGGTGTAGAGGAATTTGATATTCAAAATATCGATGGTCTTAACCACTATATTGGAATGAAAACCATCCCTAAAGTTGAAGACATGTGGGAGTTTCAAGTTTTTCCTATGGTTATAGGTGTTATGGTAGCTCTTGGAGTGATTATCGGTTTACTTGGTTTCTTTAGAAAAGTAAGTTACAAATGGTTTCTTGGTTGGTTTATACTCATGTCTATTCTTGGACTTATGGGAATGTACGATTTTAACCTATGGCTAATAGATTACGGAACCAATCTGGACCCAAAAGCTATTATGAAACTTGAAAACTTAGATGGTACACCTATGACTTATAAACCACCACTTTTAGGTTATCAAAAAATGCTGAATTTTGATGTTGATTCTTGGCCATCAGCTGGAGCTTATATGATATTCGTAGGAATGTTACTTACCGTAGTAGCTTTCTTCGTAGGAAAAAGTGAATCTAAAAAGGCTTCTTAATATTAAGCTGAGGTTTCTTTTAAATTCAAGCAAATTATAAGATTCAACAGGAAAATGATATTCTTCCTAAAATAAATTTAAATTTGATTATTCAATATTAAAAATATAAATAGATGAAACAGTTTATTTTTCTAGGCATAATTACCTTTTTATTGGCTTCTTGTAACGTGAGTCCACAGCCTATAAATTACGGCTCGGACGCTTGTCACTTTTGTGATATGACTATTGTTGATAGACAGCATGCTTCACAAGTGGTAACCGCAAAGGGCAGAGCTTATAAATATGATGCCATTGAGTGTATGGTCCATGCATTGCAAGATGAATTTAAGGACACGGAAATGGCTTACTATTTAGTGGCAGACTTCAATAAGCCTGGCGAGTTGATAGATGCTACGAAAGCTACTTATTTGGTAAGCGAACAATTGCAAAGCCCTATGGGAGCAAACCTCTCTGCTTTTTTAAATGAAGAAGCTGGAAAGAAGGCCCAAGAAAAATTTACGGGTGATATTTACTCTTGGAAAGAAATTCAAGATCACCTAAAATTATAAATTAAATTAAATGGCTTCAGCAATTTCTGAATGGCTAAACAGCCAAAAAGATTTGCTGAAGTCTTTTTTATGAAGTTCGAAATCATACAGATTTTTTAATGTATCAATTTCATATATTTCTATTATTGAAACTTCTTTAAATTCTGTATCTTCGATTCTTTTAATCATCTCGCAAGAGAATGAATTCATATTGATTAATTTTTACTCCATTTTGAAAAACAAACACTACATATTCTTCTTTTTAACTGTATTGCTGTCCACCACAAACACATGGTCACATACAATAACGGTTTGTTCCTCGTGTTCTGTAAAAACAATTCACGAAGCAATACAACAAGCTTCGGAAGGTGATACCATTTTTGTGAAAAAGGGAATTTATAAGGAAGCCAATTTAAAAATTGATAAAAGCATTACCCTAATAGGTGAGGATCTTCCCACTATTGATGGAGAAGCAAAAGGGGAAATCATCACTATAGGTGCAGATAATGTGACGCTCGACGGATTTAAGATTATAAATGTAGGCGTAAGTTATACTACTGATTATGCTGCCGTACGTGTTGTAAATAGTACTGGATTCGTTATTCAGAATTTAGAACTTGAAAAACTTTTCTTCGGAATTTATCTTCAAAAATCCAATGATGGAAAAGTACTAAATAACACCGTTAGAGGAGAGGCCGTAACCGAATTTAACTCCGGGAATGCCGTGCACTTATGGTATTGTAAAAATGTGGAAGTACGCGGGAATGATGTTCGCAATGTTCGTGATGGAATTTATCTTGAATTTTCTGATAATATAACCATTGCAGATAATTTTAGTAAGAACAACGTACGCTATGGGCTTCATTTCATGTTCAGCAACAATAACTATGTTATAAATAATGTGTTTGAAACCAATGGTGCCGGAATAGCTTTGATGTTTTCAAAATTTATGGAGGTAGAAAACAATGTTATTAAGAAAAACTGGGGAACTGCAGCTTACGGATTACTGTTGAAAGAAGTAAACGACGTGAACCTTAAAAATAATGTATTTATAGAAAATACGGTTGGGATAACGGTGGAAGGAAGTAACCGTTTGGTATATTCCAACAACGATTTTATAAGCAATGGTTACGCAATACGAGTAAAAGGTGCTTGCTACGAAAATCATATTATAAATAATAATTTTCTATATAATTCCTTTGATATTTCCTACAATGGAAGAATCAACGATAATAAATTTGATAACAATTATTGGAGTAATTACACAGGCTACGATTTAGATAAAGACGGAATAGGCGATGTGCCATACCGACCTGTAAAGCTCTTTTCATATATAGTAAACAGAACACCAGAGACTATCATTCTATTACGAAGTCTATTTATTGACCTTATAGATTTTTCTGAAAAGGTTTCTCCAGTGTTCACCCCAGACGATTTGATGGACGAAAATCCAAGAATGAAACGCATAGATCATGATAAAAATTAAGAATTTATATAAAAAATTTGGAAAAAACGAGGTCTTAAGTGGTCTCGATTTGGAAATTGGCGAAGGTGGAATTTTTGCCGTATTGGGTCCAAATGGATCTGGAAAAACAACGCTTATAAAATGTTTGTTAGGAATGGTTATTCCAAATAAGGGCACTATTTCTGTATTGGGAGAAAACGTAAAAAGCGGATCTAATTACAGACATAAGATAGATTATTTACCTCAAATAGCTAATTTTCCCAATAACTTAAAAGTAAAGGAATTAATTACAATGATTAAAGATCTACGAGGCAAGACCTCTTTGGATCAAGAATTAATCAGTTTATTCAAATTGGAGCCTTTTTTAGATAAAAGATTAGGAAACCTTTCGGGTGGTACCAAACAAAAAGTGAACTTGGTATTAACGTTTATGTTTGATAGTCCTTTGGTAATATTGGACGAACCAACTTCTGGTTTGGATCCCATTTCATTATTGCGCTTAAAAAAGTTAATCCAATCAGAAAAAGCCAAAGGAAAAACCATCTTGATTACCTCTCATATTATGAGTTTTGTTGAAGAAATTTCCGATGAAATTGTATTCCTTTTAGAGGGTAAAATTTACTTTAAAGGAACTATTACAGAACTTAAAGACAAAACCAAACAACCGGATTTCGAACATGCCATCGCATCCATATTAACAGACAATCATGTTTAAAATATTAAAATATAGTTTTTACGATTTAATGCGTAGCCGTTGGAGTTACGTGTATTTTGCATTTTACTTATTACTAGGTGTCGTGTTGTTGTTTTTAAACAACGACCTGTCTAAAGCGGTAATTACGTTAATGAATGTTATTATTGTTTTGGTACCTTTAATAGGAACCATTTTTGGGGTCATGTATTATTATAATTCTAAAGAGTTTACAGAGCTGTTGTTAGCGCAACCCTTAAAACGATCGTCCATTTTCCTAGGGCAGTATCTAGGAGTGGCTATTTCGCTGTCTATGAGCTTGATTTTAGGTTTGGGTATTCCGTTTGTTTTTTACGGTTTGTTTATGTCCAATGCCATTTGGGACTTTTCCTTATTACTTATAACAGGAACTTTCTTGACCCTTATTTTTACGGCTTTGGCCTTTAATATTGCTTTATCCAATGAAAATAGAATTAAAGGATTTGGTTATGCCATTCTGCTATGGTTATTTTTAGCCATTATTTACGATGGTATCTTCTTAATGTCTCTTATTATTTTTGAAGATTATCCCTTAGATAAGTTGTCATTAATTGGAACCATGTTGAACCCTATAGATTTATCAAGAACCCTTATTTTGCTAAAACTTGATATTTCGGCACTCTTAGGTTATACAGGAGCTGTTTTTAAACAGTTTTTCGGCACTAATTTCGGATTGATGGTTTCTATTAGCATGCTAACAGTATGGGTAATTTTGCCTGTTCTTAGAATCATTTTTAAAGCTAAAAGGAAAGATTTTTAGTCGATTTTTCGTACCTTTGGTTAAAGCTCTTGGCGTACATAGATAGATGCTAAAGAACGTAGACTAAGTCGAATTAAACCAAATATTATCAACATCAAAAACCTATCAAAATGAAAAAGATTATTGTCCCAGTTGATTTTTCTGAGCAATCAGAATATGCTTTAGAAGCTGCTGTTAAAATAGCGAGAAAAGACAGCGAAACTGAAATTTTAGCCTTGCATATGCTTGAAATGTCCAATGCGGTTATTAACACAACTAATTCAGAACAAATTACAAAAGCAGTTTTCTTTTTAAGACTGGCTGAAACCAAGTTTAGTGAATTTTTGGATAAGCCTATTTTTAAAGGAGCTAAAATTACACCTATAGTTAAGCACTTTAAAGTTTTTAGTGAAGTGAATGATGTGGCTAAAGAACATGGTGCCGATTTAATAATAATGGGTTCTCAAGGTACTAGTGGTTTTTCAGAAATATTTGTAGGTTCCAACACAGAAAAAGTAGTAAGATATTCGGATGTTCCAGTTCTGGTTTTAAAAGACAGATTCAGTAAAGATATTTTTAACGATGTTGTTTATGCCAGCGATTTCTCATTAGAATCGGTAGATGTGTATAAAAGAATGCGTTATATGTTCGAAGATTTACACACAAAACTACATTTAATTTATGTTAATATGCCTTCTGATAGGTTTAGAAGCAGTAATGAAATGGAACAAACTGTAAGCGATTTTTTAATGCAAGCTGAAGGCAATCTAGATAAATTAAAAGACATTAATTTTATTTCAGACTATAGCGTAGAAAAAGGTGTTTTAAACTTCGCTAATAAAATAGGTGCAGATTTAATAGCTGTAGCTACTCATGGAAGAACAGGAATCGCACATTTCTTTGAAGGAAGTATCTCTGAGGATATTGCCAACCACTCCGTTTTACCGGTGATGACGTTTAAAAGATAAATAAAAAGTATTTATTATAAAAAAAAGAGCTAAATCTAGAATTTAGCTCTTTTTTTATTTTTAAAAATCAGATAAAAAATGTGACTTTAATCATGTTTTACAAAGCAATTCTTATGTAAATTTGCGTAT
>NZ_DATGNO010000027.1:0-5867 GCF_035306705.1 Xanthomarina sp. | reverse complement strand
CTTTACAACCTGGAGATCCGGAATACAGTGATGTATATTCTATTAATGAAAGAAAAATAAGGCTTACAGAAAACAACTTGATTTTTGCCACTAATTTTAATTTCACCAGAGATAATAGAGAGAATTTATACGACGAAACCTTTTCTATTTTTAGAGCTAAATTGGAATTAGCAGGGAATTTATTTTCAGCTATCTCTAAAATTGGAAGTTTAGATAAAAACGCGGCTGGGCAATATGAATTGTTTAATGTGGCCTATTCACAATACGTGAAAACAGAACTCGACTATATAAAACACTGGGATTTAGGCAAGAAAAACGTGTTAGCTATTAGAACTTTTGTTGGGATAGCTATTCCTTATGGCAACTCGACCAACATTCCGTTTTCTAAGAGTTTCTTTGCTGGAGGAACTAACGACAATCGGGCATGGACAGCTTATAGCCTTGGACCTGGAAGCTTGGATAGTAACGACGAATTTAATGAAGCCAACCTTAAACTAGCTTTCAATATAGAACACCGTTTCAATCTTTTCGGTAAATTTAATGGGGCGTTTTTTATTGACACAGGTAACATTTGGAACGTTTTGGACGATATTACAGATCCGAATGCCACTTTTACCAATTTCTCATCACTTAAGGACATAGCAGTCGGCTCTGGCTTCGGATTAAGATACGATTTTGGTTTTGCCGTTTTTCGTTTCGATATCGGTTTTAAAACCTACGATCCTTCCTACCCAGAAAACGATAGATGGTTTAATGAATACAACTTTTCTAAGGCTGTTTATAACATAGGTATCAATTACCCATTCTAAGCTATTAAATTTTCTTATTTTTGTAGTTCTAACATTTTAATTAAACAATCATGGCTCATAACATTAAACCTGGAGTTGCAACAGGACAAGAAGTTCAAAATATTTTTAAACTGGCTAAAGAAAAAGGGTTTGCTTTACCAGCTGTAAACGTAGTTGGATCAAACAGTATCAATGGCGTTTTAGAAACTGCCAGAGATTTAAATGCTCCTGTGATTATTCAATTCTCTAATGGTGGAGGCGTTTTTAATGCTGGAAAAGGACTAAGTAACGAAAACCAACAAGCGGCTATCTTAGGCAGTATAGCGGGAGCTAAACACATACATTTACTGGCCGAAGCTTATGGCGTACCTGTTATTTTACATACAGACCATTGTGCTAAAAAACTTCTACCTTGGATCGATGGCTTATTAGATGCCAGCGAACAGCATTTTAAAGAAACCGGTAAACCTCTATATAGCTCTCATATGATTGATTTAAGTGAAGAGCCTCTTGAAGAAAATATAGCAACCTGTAAAAAGTACCTATCTAGAATGAGTAAAATGGGCATGACCCTAGAAATAGAATTAGGTATTACTGGAGGTGAAGAAGATGGCGTTGACAATACAGACGTCGACGATTCTAAATTATATACCCAACCAAAAGAAGTGGCTTATGCTTTTGAAGAGTTAAGCAAAATAAGCAACCAATTTACTATTGCAGCAGCTTTTGGTAATGTACATGGTGTTTACAAACCTGGAAATGTCAAGTTAACTCCAAAAATCCTAAAGAATTCGCAAGAATATGTCTCCAATAAATTTGGGGTAGGACACAATCACATCGATTTTGTATTTCATGGAGGTTCTGGATCTTCGGTGGAAGAAATTCGCGAAGCTATTAGCTATGGCGTTATTAAAATGAACATCGATACAGACATGCAATATGCATTTACTTCGGGTGTTCGAGATTATATGAAAGAAAAAGAAGCATATTTACAATCTCAAATAGGAAATCCGGATGGCAACGATGTTCCAAACAAGAAATATTACGACCCAAGAGTTTGGTTGCGTAAAGGTGAAGACACCTTTGTAGAGCGACTGAAAAAGGCTTTTGAGGATCTGAATAATGTAAACACATTATAAAATTTATAAAGGTGTGAAGGTTCAATTCAAATTAAACGTTTAATTTTGCCTTCATAACTAACAATAGTACTAGCGATTTTTGAGATCTAAAAATCGTTAATCATAAATCTAAAATCGTTAATCGATATGTCTTGGTTTAAAAGAAAAGAAAAAGGTATTCAAACCACCACCGATCAAAAAAAGGATACGCCTAAAGGTTTGTGGTATAAATCTCCTACTGGTAAAATAGTAGATACGAAAGAATTGGAACAGAATTTTTACGTTAGCCCAGAAGATGGCTACCACGTAAGAATTGGAAGTAAAGAGTATTTTGAAATTTTATTCGACGATAATAAGTTTAAGGAATTGGATGCCAAATTGGAATCTAAAGACCCCTTGAAATTTGAGGATACTAAAAAATATCCAGACCGTTTAAAAGCTGCTCAGGAAAAAACCAAATTAAAAGATGCTGTTCGTACAGCGGTTGGAAAATCCAATGGAAAAGATTTAGTGGTAGCTTGTATGGATTTTTCATTTATTGGAGGTTCTATGGGGTCTGTAGTAGGTGAGAAAATTACACGTGCTGCCGATTATTCTTTAAAAAAGAAAATTCCTTTCATGATTATCTCCAAATCTGGAGGCGCCAGAATGATGGAAGCCGCTTTGTCCTTAATGCAATTAGCTAAAACTTCCGTTAAATTGGCACAATTAGCCGATGCTGGGATTCCATACATCTCCTTATGTACCGATCCAACTACTGGAGGAACCACAGCTTCCTTTGCTATGTTAGGCGATATAAATATTGCCGAACCAGGTGCTTTAATTGGGTTTGCTGGACCTCGTGTGGTAAAAGACACCACAGGACAAGATTTGCCAGATGGCTTTCAAACATCCGAGTTTTTATTAGAACATGGCTTTTTGGATTTCATTACCCATAGAAAAAATTTAAAAAACAAAGTAAATCTCTATATAGATTTGATTACAAATCAACCTTTAAGAGAATAAGGATTTTCAATCTAATCAATAAAAAAAAGCGATCTTTTAGTAATTAAAAGATCGCTTTTTCTGTGTTTCAGACAGTACTTATTTTAGTTTAAAATCACTTGTTGCGCCTATCAATAGGAGCTGCAAGTATCCACAAAAGTGTTGATACAATCTAAAAATTATAGTCAAACTAAAAATTAAATATTTACAAAAGATTACAATTAATGAAAAAGTAGTATATTTGCAGCTTGAAAGAAAGGCTTTCATATACATAACAATCATTTACAACAATATTAGAATGTATTTATCTAAAGAAGTTAAAGAAGAGATTTTCGCAAAACACGGTAAAGGAAAAAACGATACTGGAACTGCAGAAGGTCAAATTGCGTTATTCACGTACAGAATCAATCATTTAAGTGGACACTTAAAAACCAATCGTAAAGATTTTAACACAGAGCGTTCTTTAGTAATGTTAGTAGGTAAGCGTCGTGCGCTACTTGACTATTTAATAAAGAAAGATGTTTTAAGATATCGTGCTATTGTTAAAGAATTAGGATTAAGAAAATAATCACAATCTAAGAGGCTTCGCGCCTCTTTTTTTGTTTTAAAACAACTCATTCGTAAGAGTATAACATGCGCAAATAAGAAGCTATTCATAGTTTTTCGTTGGTCACAACTACTACTACAACACAACTACCAATGTTTAATTAGAATTACAAAAATTATGATTCCAAAAGTTTTTAAAGAGGTCATAGACCTTGGTGATGGACGTACAATCTCCATCGAAACCGGAAAGTTAGCCAAACAGGCGCATGGTTCGGTTGTAGTACAATCTGGAAAATGTATGTTATTATGTACTGTTGTTTCCAACTACAAACAAAGTGATGTTGACTTTTTACCTTTAACGGTAGATTATCGCGAAAAATTTGCTGCATCTGGGCGTTATCCAGGTGGTTTCTTCAAAAGAGAAGCAAGACCTAGTGATGGTGAAGTTTTAACCATGCGTTTAGTGGACCGTGTTTTACGCCCATTATTCCCTAGCGATTATCATGCAGAAACTCAAGTGATGATTCAATTAATGTCTCATGACGAAGACGTTATGCCAGACGCTATGGCTGGATTAGCCGCTTCTGCTGCTATTCAGTTGAGCGATTTCCCATTTGAATGTCCAATCTCTGAAGCTAGAGTTGGTCGTATAAATGGCGAGTTTATCATCAATCCAACACGTGCACAATTATTAGAATCTGATATCGATATGATGATTGGAGCTTCGGCCGATTCTGTGATGATGGTTGAAGGTGAAATGGATGAGATTTCTGAAGAAGAAATGGCAGAAGCCATTAAATTTGCTCACGAAGCTATTAAAGTACAATGTGCTGCTCAAGTAAAATTAGCTGAAGCCTTTGGAAAGAAAGAAGTACGCGAATATGCTCCAGAAAGAACGGATGAAGATTTAGCGAAGAAAATTCATGATATGGCATACGACAAAGTGTATGCAATTGCAAAAGCTGGATCGGCTAAACATGAAAGAAGTGCTGCTTTTGATGCCATTAAAGAAGAAATAAAAGCTTCTTTTTCTGAAGAAGAATTAGAAGATTATGGCGGCATGGTATCTAACTACTATTACAAAGCTGAAAAAGATGCGATTCGCGATTTAACCTTAAATGAAGGTTTACGTTTAGACGGAAGAAAAACAGACGAAATCAGACCAATCTGGTGTGAGGTAGATTATTTACCATCTACTCACGGTTCTGCCATCTTTACTCGTGGAGAAACTCAAGCTTTAGCTACAGTTACTTTAGGAACGTCTAGAGAAGCAAACCAAATAGATATGCCATCTTTTGAAGGTGAAGAGCGTTTCTATTTACATTATAACTTTCCTCCTTTTTCAACAGGTGAAGCGCGTCCAATTCGTGGAACGTCTCGTCGTGAAGTAGGACACGGAAACTTGGCGCAACGTGCTTTAAAAGGCATGGTACCTGATGAATGTCCTTACACAGTAAGAGTTGTATCAGAAGTATTAGAATCTAACGGTTCGTCTTCTATGGCAACTGTTTGTGCTGGTACTATGGCGTTAATGGATGCTGGAGTTCAGTTAAAGAAACCAGTTTCTGGAATTGCTATGGGCTTGATTTCTGACGCTGATAGTGGAAAATATGCTGTATTATCTGATATTTTAGGTGATGAAGATCACTTAGGAGATATGGACTTTAAAGTTACTGGTACTGCAGATGGGATTACAGCTTGTCAAATGGACATTAAAGTAAAAGGTTTATCGTACGAAATTTTAGTGAATGCACTAAAACAAGCGCGTAATGGTCGTTTACATATTTTAGAGAAATTAACAGAAGCTATTGCTACTCCAAATGCGGATGTAAAAGCACACGCTCCAAAAATGATTACCAGAAGAATTCCTAACGAATTTATTGGTGCGCTTATTGGACCAGGTGGAAAAGTAATTCAAGAATTACAAAAAACAACAAAAACAACTATTGTAATTAATGAAGATCCTATTACAGAAGAAGGTATTGTTGAAATTTTAGGAGTTGGACAAGAAGGTATTGATGCTGTTTTAGAAAAAATAGATTCTTTATTATTCAAACCACAAGTAGGTAGCGTTTACGAAGTAAAAGTTATTAAAATGCTTGATTTTGGTGCCGTTGTAGAATATATCGACGCTCCAGGAAACGAAGTGTTATTACACGTAAGTGAATTGGCATGGGAACGCACAGAAAATGTAGCCGACGTAGTAAACATGGGAGACGTTTTTGATGTGAAGTATTTTGGTCTCGACCCAAGAACTAAAAAAGAGAAAGTATCTAGAAAAGCTATCTTACCTAAACCTGAAGGTTTTGTAGAAAGACCTCCAAGAGATAACAACAGTAGAGACAACAATAGAGGATCTCGTGATAACAATCGTGGACGTGATAACAACAGACGCGACGATAGAAAACCAAGAGAAGATAAGAGAGACTAA
>NZ_DATGNO010000026.1:0-43309 GCF_035306705.1 Xanthomarina sp. | reverse complement strand
GTTAACGTGGTGTCCGCATTTTCAATGTATTCAATACTTGGATGTTTAAAGGTCTGTAAGTTGTTAATATGTCGATACGTATTTGTTCTGTCCTTATCTCTAAATACATCTCCAGGAGTTATAAATACGGCATCGGTTATGGCTTTAGGCTTGAAACGCATTTTACCATAACTAAATAAGTTGAAGTTTTTAAATAAGGTAGAATCCGTTATTGTTAGACTCCTGTTTTCATAAGAATAATCTGTATACACATTAACCTCCTTAATTTTATAGATATTAAAGGGTTCTTTAAAGGTTGAATCCTGAGTTCTTATAGATCTGTTTAAAATTTGAAGTTCCACATTTACTTTATTATTGGTATCAATGGTATCCATTTCAAAATATACATAATCCTGACTAAAATGGTAAACTCCAGAATTTCTTAAGTTTCTGGTAATTCGTTCTTTTTCGTTACTAAAAGTGACTGTTTGGTATTGCTTGTTCTTTTTTATATAAGAATCTGCTTGGGTCGTTTGATACAGTGAATCGACTATTGGGGTAGCAATTTTAGTGAATAAAGAGTCGATAATATAGGGCTCTCCAGTTTTGACACGATAATTAACTGCTACTTTTTGAGTGTCTAATGTATCTATTTCTGATGTGGCATCGACATTAAACCATCCATTGTTAAAATAATAAGCTTCCAATTGCTTTTCGGACCTAGTAATTTTTTCTGTATTGAGAATTACAGGAGCTTCTCCAGTTGTTTTTAACCAATCGTTAAATCCAATTCGATTTTCAACATATTTATCCAATTGCTTTTTAGATAGAAAACGTTCAAGTCTTTCTCTCTTTTTGGGTTTGGAATCTATTTTGACGTTTATTATGGAATCTATATTTGGTCTAGCAGAATTATAAATATAAAGTTTTAATGGAATGCCAGCTAATTTTTTGTTGCGCTGTTGAAACAATAAATTATTAATACGCTCGGTATTGTTTTTTTTATCATTTATATAAATATGGTTATCTATAAGCAATTGCTTATTTTCAGGAACTCTTTTTACCGAATTACAAGAATACAAAAAACCTGTAATTACAATAAATAATACTATTTTTGAGAATTGCAGTTTCAAATACAAATAAAATTAACTAGTAATAAAAGAGTCGCTGTTTTTTGAGTAATAAATCGATTACTTCAATGAAACTCAAAAATACATTATTTCCATTGAAAAATATATTTAAATAAGTTTGAATGTTATCTAAAAATCAAATAAAATCCATAACCAGTTTAAAACAAAAAAAATACCGACTTCAACAGGGTTTATTTGTTGCGGAAGGTGTAAAAACCATCCATGAATTAATAGCTTCTCATTTTAAATTAAAACAGTTATACAGCATAGAATCTTTCAAAATTGATGCCAATCTTGAAACACTTATTTCTGAAAGCGATTTAAAAAAAATCAGTTTTTTAAGCACTCCAAATACGGCTTTGGCTATTTTTTATATACCAGAAGTTAAACCTGTGGATACTAATAAATTGCTTGTAGCTTTGGACAATGTTCGCGATCCAGGAAATTTAGGAACTATTATTAGATTATGTGATTGGTTTGGGATTACCGATTTGGTTTGTAATAGGGAAACGGTGGATTGCTTTAATCCTAAAGTTGTTCAAGCTACAATGGGTTCTATAACTAGAGTTAATATAAGCTATTTGGATTTGCCTGAATTTTTAAAACAGTCGGATTTAGAAAAATTCGGTGCATTTATGGAAGGCGAAAATATTTATAAAAAAACCTTGCCAAGCAAAGGGATTTTGGTTCTAGGTAATGAAGCCAACGGCGTTTCTGAAGAGATAGAAAAACTAATTTCCACAAAAATATCCATTCCAAGATTTGGAGCTTTACAAGCTACCGAAAGTTTAAATGTAGCCACTGCAACCGCTATTTTGTTGAGTGAGTTTAGAAGGGGCTAATTGTTTTGTTGGTTATTAAGTGGAATACAATTAACAACTAAACAACATACTACAGTTATTGAAAGGTAAAATTGATAAATACTCCACGGGTTTTCATGGATTCTATATTTCCGGTCCATGGACTGTTTGGGTCAGCATCTCTAACTAGCTCGTCGTTAATGGCAAAAACACCACGAATGGAAGGAGTGAATTTAAAATAATAGAGGTATAAATCAATTCCAAAACCTACTTCGTAGAAATACATATTTTTCTTGGTTCTGAATTTTCCGGCACTATTATCGTCTGGGTTGTCTTGATTACTGGATAGGTTTAAAGCAGTCGATAATCCGCCAACAATAAAAGGTTTAAAATTGTTTATTCGTTTCGTGGAAAATTTAAGTAATAAAGGAACATGGATATAAGTAGATTTCACCTCTCTTTCTAAATCGGAAGATGTAAATTGCATTCCATTAAAATAGCTTTCAGGATATTCCAAGATTCTGGTGGTAATATATAAGCCAGGTTCCAATCTTAGATCTAAAAAGTTATTAATACGCATGTTTCCAATTAAACCCACATTAAATCCAGTTGATTTTTTTGTTTGAATATCTGGTTTGTTGGTTTTATAATCAAAATTAAAGTCATAACTATTAAAGCCAATATAATACCCATAGCTCAAAAAGTTTTTATCCACGTTTTCATCGTTTAAAACTTTTTCCCTAGTAAATAATTGTGCATGGGCAGATTGGAATAGGAATAAAAAAGCGACTAGAAAAAGGATGTTTTTCATCTGATTTTAATTTTGTGGTTTGCTAAAAGTAAAGAAACAAAAAGACTCTTCATTTTAGGCTAATTGCATAATAATTTTATCTCAAGTGCGCTACTTAACGATAAAATTGGATTATACAGATTATATATTATTGCTTTGATGATGTATAAATTGTTGCAACCCCAAAAGTTTGTGGTTTGCTTTCCACATTTATAAACCCGATTTCTCGTAAAATATTGTTTAAAGTTTCACCATAAGGAAAAACAGAAGCCGAATCGCTTAAATATCTATAGGCACTTCGGTCTTTAGAAAACAGCTTTCCAATAATAGGTAAAATATTTTTTGAGTATAGGTTGTAGCCTTGTTTAAAAGGTGTTTTAGTAGGAACAGAGGTTTCTAAAATCACGAAAATCCCACCGGGTTTTAATACGCGATGTATTTCTGAAAGTCCCTTTTCTAAAGTTTCAAAATTTCTTATACCAAACCCAACTGTTATGGCATCGAAATGGTTATCTTCAAAAGGTAAATTCTCCGAATCTCCCACCACCATTTCAATTCTATCTTGTAGATTTTTGTTAAGCACTTTTTGTTTTCCAACCTCTAACATGCCTTTACTTATATCCAGACCAATAATTTGTTTTGCGTTGGTTTGGGCTAAATTTATGGCTAGATCGCCAGTTCCTGTGGCAATATCCAAGACGCTATTTGCCTGGGTTTTAGCTACTAAAGCAACCACTTTTTTTCGCCATTTAATATCTATTCCAAAAGATATTACACGATTTAATCCATCGTATTCCTTGGAAATGGCATCGAACATTTTGGTAACCTGTTCTTTTTTTCCTAGATCACTGTCTTTATAAGGCTTAACTTTTGTCAATGTGAAAATATTTTGCACAAACCTACATATTTATTTTAATTTAAAATACTCGACGACGCTCAATTTGCATACTAACGGTTACTATTTAACGAAATTTTAAAATATGGCTTGTTTGAGATATCAACTAGTTTTTTTCTTGCTTTTAGTAGCTTCAAATCAAATAATTAAATCCTCAAATCTCTTTTACTAAATCTATTTTACAGTATATTTGTCCTACTTTATTATAAATTTACCCATGAAAATAATTATTGCTGGAGCTGGTGAGGTAGGATTTCATTTGGCAAAATTATTGTCTTACGAGTCTCAGGAAATCACACTGATAGACACCAATAAAGAGAGTTTAACCTACGCAGACAACCATTTAGATATTAAAGTAATTAAAGGCGATTCGACTTCTATAGCTATTTTAAAAGAGGCTAGAATTGAAGAAAGCGACTTGTTAATAGCTGTAACATCTTCTGAAACGACCAATATTACTGTATGTGTTTTGGCCAAGCAACTTGGTGCCAACCGAACCATTGCCAGAATTTCCAATACAGAGTTTATCGCCCATAAAGATGAAATAGGTTTTAAAAAACTAGGTATTGACGAACTTATTTCCCCTGAGTCTTTAGCTGCTTCCGAAATAGAATTATTGCTCAATCAATCTGCTTTTAACGATAGTTACGAGTTTGATGAAGGTGCTTTAACCATGGTGGCTTTAAGCTTATCGAGAACAGCGCTTTTTGTTGGAAAATCGGTTAAAGATGCTGCTAAAATTTATCCTGAAATTCGGTTTGTTCCCATAGCTATTCAGCGTTTTGGTACTCAATATACTATTATTCCAAGAGGAGACACCCTGTTTAATGAAGGCGATAATGTGGTTTTTATAACTTCGGAAGGAGGAGCACAAGAACTTTGTGAGCTTACTGGAAAAATCAATACGGAAATCAGGAATATCATGATTCTTGGAGGTAGTAAAATTGGATATAAAACAGCAAGAGATTTATGTAAGCAATATCCAAATGTAAAACTTATAGAAAAGGATAAAGAACGTGCCTTCGATTTAGCCGATGACCTGGCCGACGTGCTTGTTATTAATGGGGATGGAAGAAATGTGGATCTGTTAGATGAAGAGGGCTTGACCAATATGGATGCGTTTATTGCCGTTACAGGAAATTCTGAAACCAATATCATGTCTTGCTTGGTTGCAAAATCCAAAGGCGTTAGAAAAACCATAGCCTTAGTTGAAAATATGGATTATTTTGAGCTTTCACATTCCATTGGGATTGATACCTTAATCAATAAAAAGCTTTTGGCAGCCAACACTATTTTTAGGTATATTAGAAAAGGTGAAGTAATTGCTATGACAAAGCTAAATAATATGAATGCCGAATTATTGGAATTTAACGTAAAGCCAACTTCTAAAATTTGCAACCGATTAATTAAAGATGTCGATTTTCCAAGAGCTGCGATTATTGGTGGAGTTATAAGAAATGGGCGTGGATATACAGCATTGGGCGATTTTAGAATTGGAGTAAACGATAAAGTGGTTGTGTGTTGTTTGCCAAGATCTATTAAACAAGTAGAAAAATTATTCCTATAACTTACTTTTAGTGAAACTTAACTATAAAATAATCTTCCATTTTTTAGGCCTTCTGTTATTATTTAATGGAGGTTTTATGCTGCTATCGGCATTGGTAAGCTTTATTTACAAGGATGGAGTGACACTTGGTTTAGTGGTATCTGGCGGATTAACCATGATGGTTGGATTCCTAATCATGCTTTTAACCAAAAGTCATTCTAAAGAAATGAATAAGCGTGAAGGCTATATTGTGGTAGCTTTTGGTTGGGTTGTAATGGCCTTATCCGGTACCATTCCTTACTTGTTAACCGGAAGTATAACAAGTTTTTCAAGTGCTTTTTTTGAAACCATGTCTGGTTATACAACCACAGGTGCAACCATTTTAAACGACATTGAAGCCATGCCTAAAGGTGTTTTATTCTGGCGTAGTTTAACACATTGGATAGGTGGGATGGGAATTATAGTCTTAGCTGTAGCCATATTACCATTATTGGGAATAGGAGGTATGCAACTTTTTGCTGCTGAAGCTCCTGGTCCAAGCGCAGATAAATTACATCCTAGAATTACAGATACAGCAAAACGTTTGTGGTTGATTTATTTTGGATATACGGTTGCCGAAACTATTTTGCTAAAAGTGGCAGGAATGACATTTTTCGATGCTATAAACCATTCTTTGTGCACCTTGTCCACGGGAGGATTCTCGACTAAAAATGCCAGTGTGGCCTATTGGAACGGACAACCCATAATTCAATATATTATTATTGTTTTTATGTTTTTGGCAGGAACCAATTTTGTATTGAGTTATTTTGCCTTTAAAGGGAAGGTTCAAAAAGTTTTTAAAGATGAAGAATTTAAATTGTATTTTAAGTTTATAGCTGCTTTTACCATTATTGCAGCCTTGATTATTTACTTTAAAACAGATCCATCTCTATCTTCTATCGAGCACCCGATGGTGTGGGGAAAAGCAGAAAGTGCTTTTAGGCATTCCTTATTTCAAGTCATATCTGTAATTACTACTACTGGTTTTATAACAGCGGATTATACTTTGTGGACACCCTTTTTAATGGTGTTCTTTTTCGGACTTTTATTCTTGGGTGGTTCTGCTGGAAGTACCTCTGGAGGCATTAAGGTAGTTAGACATTTGCTTCTTATTAAAAATGGATTCCTAGAGTTTAAAAGAGCTTTGCATCCAAATGCTGTTGTACCGGTTCGCTATAATGGAAAGGCCGTATCTGGAGAAATTGTTTTTAATATTTTGGCGTTTTTCATTCTCTATATGTTGTCTTTTATTGTAGGAGCTTTAGTGTTTTCCATGATGGATATTGATTTCATGTCATCCATCGGCTTATCGGCTTCTAGTTTAGGTAACGTAGGACCTGCTTTAGGTAACTTTGGACCTGTAAATAATTATGCATCCTTGCCGACTTTAGGAAAATGGTGGGCTTCGTTTTTAATGCTTATTGGACGTTTGGAATTGTTTACTGTACTTATCTTATTAACGCCTTTCTTCTGGCGTAATCGTTAATCGATATGCTATTTTTTCCTTATTTGTAACATTTTGTAAGATTTTACTACTTATATATAAAGAGCTTTTGAAGATGGCCAACTGATGTTTTGTGAATTACTCTCGCAACCATCTTTTATGTTTTAAGTGAATCAAAATCGTAATGGGATTTGATTTGTTGTAACCGTTTTTATATTTCATTTTAAATACAATTATCATGGGTGGTGAAGGAGCAATGATGCACATGATACATACTTTAAGAAACAATAAAAGTATGTTGACTAAACGCAAAGAGCGACGTGTGGTTAATAGCGTTTTTTTTGGTGAAAAGCTTGAATTTGAAAACACATCAACTCAAGAAGAGTTACTTAAACTAAGATTAAGACTTCAAAAGGAAAGTAAGCAGATGCGAATAAAAACCTTAGTAGTTTTTGGTGTTTTTATGGTGCTATTGATGACTATAATTCTCTATTTCTTTTGAATAAAAAAAGACCTTTCAGATTTTGATCCCGAAGGGTCGGAGCTGAAAGGTCTAGATAATTTAGTTTTTGAAGCTATGTTTTAACTAACAGCTTGTTTAATGCGTTTTATAGCTTCAATAATCTGTTTTTGACTTGCAGCATAACTTAAACGAATGCAATCTGGATTTCCAAAAGCTTCACCTGTAACTGTAGCTACTAGCGCTTCTTCTAAAAGATATAATGAAAAATCTGTTGCGTTATTAATGGTTTTTCCTTTTAAGGTTTTTCCGAAGTAATATGAAATATTTGGAAATACATAGAAAGCACCTTCAGGTGTATTGGTTTGAAAACCTTTAACTTCCGAAAGTAAATTCAATACCAAATCTCTTCGTATTTTAAACTCATCGATCATGAATTTTACACGAGTAGGCGGTTCCATTAAAGCTGTAATGGTTGCGCGTTGGGCAATACTATTGGCACCACTTGTAATCTGTCCTTGCATTTTGTTGCATGCACGAGCAATCACTTCTGGAGCTCCAATATAGCCAATTCTCCAGCCCGTCATAGCAAAAGCTTTTGAAACGCCGTTTACCGTAACCGTTCTGTCGAACATATCGTCAAATTGCGCCATACTTGCATGACCCTCATCGGTAAAGTTAATGTGTTCGTAAATTTCATCGGAAACCACGTAAATATCTGGGTATTTTTTAAGGACATCAGCCAAAGCACGTAGTTCTTCAGTACTGTATAACGATCCACTTGGATTACATGGAGAGCTGTACCAAATCATTTTTGTTTTTGGAGTAATGGCAGCTTCCAATTGTTCAGGAGTCATTTTAAAATCGTTGTCAATAGACGTTTTTACTTCTACTGGAACTCCTTCATATAATTCAACAATATCCACGTAACTTACCCAATATGGACAAGGTATAATCACCTCGTCTCCTTTATTTATAAGTACCGATGCCACGTTTGCCAATGCTTGTTTAGCACCTGTGGAAACCACAATTTGAGGTAAGGTGTAGGTTAAATTATTATCGCGTTTAAATTTGATAATAATTGCTTGTTTTAACTCCACATAACCATCAACAGGAGAATAACTGCTGTAATTATCGTTTATCGCCTGAATGGCTGCTTCTTTAATATAATCTGGAGTATTAAAATCTGGTTCTCCAAGACTTAATCCAATAATATCTTTTCCTTGTGCTTTAAGTTCTCTGGTCTTTGCTGCCATTTCAAGTGTGGCAGATGTAGACATGTTTAAAACTCTTTCTGAAAGTAGGCTCATTATAAATTATAATTTTATGTGCTAAAAATAGATTAGGCCATACTAGGGTTTCTACCTAATACTTTTAATTGTTGATAGTGTTCTGCAATGGCTTTCCAAATGGTATTGTATTCGTTGTATGGCAAGCTAAATTCGTGCGCAGTATCTTTAACAATTTGTGCGATGTTTTTGTAGTGAACATGACTGATATGTGCAAATAAGTGATGCTCTACTTGTCTGTTTAAACCTCCAGTATAAAATTCTACCAACCAACTTTTAGGTGAAAAATTAGACGTGGTAAATAATTGATGGATGGCCCAGGTGTTTTTCATGTTACCCTCTTCATCTGGCATAGGCATTTCGGTATTAGGCATCACGTGCGCTAATTGGAAAATAACACTTAAGATAATTCCAGCTGTATAGTGCATGATCAAGAAACCTATTAAAACTTGCCACCAAGCGTAGCCTAAAGCTAAAGGTAATACCACCCAAATAGAGTAATATATAATTTTACCAATAATTAACTTTGTCCATTGTGTGGCTGGTTTAGGAAATTCGCCATAAGATAACTTTCTTTTTAAATAAATGTAGGTTTGTTTAAAATCGGTAGTAATTGCCCAATTCACAGTTAGTAAACCATATAATAAAAAAGCATAATATTTTTGATATTGATGGATTTTTAACCATTTAGAATGTTTGGAAAAACGAATAATTCTTCCAGCATCAATGTCTTCATCATGTCCTTGAATATTGGTGTAGGTGTGGTGTAATACGTTGTGTTGTACTTTCCAGTTATAATCGTTACCAGCTAAAATATGGATGCTGCTTCCCATTAATTTATTCACCCATTTTTTACTGGAAAAAGAACCGTGGTTGGCGTCGTGCATCACGTTCATTCCAACTCCAGCCATTCCAATACCAATAACCATCATGGAAATAATTTGAAGCCAAGTCGGTAAATCGACTGTTAATAATAGAACTAAAGGGCCAAGTAATAAAGAGAACATTATGATAGCCTTAATATATAATTTCCAGTTTCCTGTTTTTTTAATATTGTTTTCTTTAAAATAATCGTTAACACGTTTGTTTAGTGTTCTGAAGAATTTTGCAGAGTCTGTTCTTGAAAAAGATAATGTTTGTTTTGTCATGCTATTGTTTTTTACTGTCTGATACCTTATTAATACAAGTATCAAATATGACGCCAAAGATAAATAATATTGACATGCATCTTAATAAATTTATCATAAAAGTGCACAATAATTTATCTACTTTTGTTCAAAAATAGAAACCATGCAGTTAATTCTTAAGTATTTCCCTAACCTTACTGAAGATCAGATTGATAAATTCACGCAATTGGAAGCCTTATATCAAGACTGGAACTTGAAGATAAATGTCGTGTCTCGTAAGGATATAGACGAACTTTATTTAAGACATGTCTTGCATTCTTTAGCTATTGCTAAAGTTATAGAATTTAAACCTGGAACCAAAATTTTAGATGTAGGAACAGGAGGAGGATTTCCAGGAATACCACTGGCTATCATGTTTCCGGAATGTTCTTTCCATTTAGTGGATAGTATTGCCAAAAAACTAAAAGTGGTCGATGAGGTTGTTGCAGGTCTGGGCTTGGAAAATGTAAAAACCACTAATAAACGGGTGGAATTAATTAAAGGTAACTACGACTTTATTGTAAGTAGAGCTGTAGCTGCCATGCCAACCTTTGTGCATTGGGTCAAAGGCAAAATAGCGAAAAAGCAAAACCATGAACTAAAAAACGGCATTCTTTATCTAAAAGGTGGCGATTTAGGCGAAGAGCTTCAGGACTATGCAAAAGCAACCATCTATGAAATTCCCGATTTCTTTGAAGAAGACTTTTTTGAAACTAAAAAAGTAGTGCATTTACCTATGAAATATAAAGGATAAATGCACTACAATCTTTCTTATTAACCAAGCACCAAGGCTTTAAACTTTTCTTTTCCTATTAATTTTATTAACTCTGAAAAAGACACATAAATTAATAAGAACACCATAAGGAAGATTTGAATGATCCAAAATCTCGTCCATTTTATTTCTTCTAATAGATGTTGATTTGCAGATCCCAGAGATTCATGCTTATAGATTAATGGAATAGCCTCTTCTAAATATCTGAAAACAGAAATCATAATGGAGTAAATTAGCACCTTCCACAACACATTATATATTAGATTCTTTTCTTCGAATAGTCTTACTAATTTTAAGTGATCCGCAATTAAAACAGCTTTTCCCACAATTAACGCACCAATGGTTGCAACCAACGATGAGGTTGCGCTTATTCCATATTCATTTGCTATTAATGAGCGAACAAAAAATAGAATATGAAAAACCACCAAAAAGAAAATAGTTGGAGGTAGCATTTCCAGGAATTCTTTCTTTAAAAACTTGAATGTCTTATTCATTAAATGCGATTTATTTTACAATAATCTTTGTTCTTAAATTCGTATCCGTATTTGTGTCCACATTTAAAATGTACATTCCAGAAGCTAAATTTATAGGAAGCGTTGTGCTTTGTTCTATGTTTGTTTTCTGACTGTAAACAAGTTTTCCGGTTATATCTACTATGGAAATACTCACGTTGTTATATTCCTTAGAGCTCAGTAAAGTTAAATTATTTGTAATTGGATTTTGCTTCAACCTCATGTTTTGAAACAGGTTGGTTTCTGTTGATAAGGTGGTTTGTAATATTTCAAACAAGGCAAAGTCCACGTTTCCTGGAGTTAAGGTTACGTGTGGCTCGTTTATGTTTGGCATATACCAAGCATCAAAAGGGGTGTTGTTGGTAGTTGCGTTTGTTGTGGTGATTCCTGTTGGTGTATGGAACCAGTTTATTTCATTATTTGTAACCCTCAAAGCCATAGCGCTTACGCTTGGTATAAAATTAAAATGATCTGTACTTAAAGCACCTAAAAACTCACCAACCAATCCATCTGTAGATAAGTCTTCAGTTAATTTTAAAATATCGAATAAACCACCTGAGGCTGCATCAACGCCGTTAGAATATGTGAATGCTCTAGAATCAGCATTGTTAATTCTATCGTTAGCTAAAGGAAACCACCATGCAAAATCCAAATGGACGTTACTGGTCTGAATTTGAGTTCCTGCATTTGGAGTAAAATAGGTTTTAATCTTCATGGTTGCACCAGTCATAATATTGATGTTGGCATTTAAAATTCTACTTCCTGGAACCAAATTGTTGGCTGCCGCAGTGTTATCTGGATAACGACTATTTATTCCGCTACCATTTATAATAGATACATTACGGATTAATTGAGGAAAGCCTGAACTGGTTAAGTTGTTTATTCTTGCATCAAAAATAGCTTTAAATGGATGTGCTCTAGGTAAGGCCAAAGAACTATTGAAGGTTACCCCGTCGCTATTGGTAATATGTGGTTCAAATTGATCGGTAAGCATTTGTCTGGCTGCAGAAGATCGTAGCATACCATTAATAATAGGTTGCAATTCTTCAACATTTTGATTTCCTAGAACCCAAAAATCATCTAATCCAAAAGCAAGGAAATTAAACTGATGTTGGAATCCTATTGGAACATTCGCTCCATGGTGTGGTGCATCAAAAGAAATCCACAATCTGGTTTCGTGGTTCATGTTTTGGTTTTCCATGTAGTTTAAAGCATATCTTGAAATAAGACCGCCCATGCTTGGCCCTATAACTACGTTTTCAGAAGTTCCTTCTTTTTCAGCATTGATTATGTTTATTAGATCTACCAATAACATGGCGTTACGTTCAATAAAATCGACACCTCCATCAATAATAGCAGCATCTTGCGCTCTTGTGTAAATTGGAAAATTTAATATAACGATATCAAAACCTTCGTCTCTAACTAAATCGCCAAGATTTGAGGAGTTGCCCCCTTCAGTGAATCCTAATAAATCGTATATTCCAGTAATGTCTCTTCCATCGCCTGGATCGAAACCGTCCACTAAAAAGATAGGCTTGTCTAATATACCATCTGCACTTAAATAAATTTCGTACTCTCCAGTTCCAGGATAAGAAACCGTTTCGCCATAAGCCGATAAATCTGGAGTAATGCTTGAATTAAAAGTGGTTATTACTCTGTTGGTACTTTCAAATATGTCAGCATTCGAAGCTGTGATTTTTAAGGTGGATTGACGTGTAATAATTTCGCCATTATCAAGGGTTAATTGGAACGTCAGTACTTTTTTTCCAGCGTCCTGATATGTAACTGGAATGTTTTGGTTTAAAACAATGGCTGTAAAACCTAATCCATCATTAAAATCTATAGCAATGTTTTCAATAACCTGATTGGTTGTGTTAAAAATATTGGATTCCAATAAGCTAAATGTGGTATGTAATCCCTTAAAACTTGTGCGCAATGGCGAGGTAAGGGTTAGGTGTTTTTTTTCAAAAATAGGCGCTTGGGTCGTTCTTAGTAAATAACCTTCAGAATCTCTTGTTACACTGTTATTTTGAAGTGCTTCATCGCTAATAGATTCGTAGTCGCTATGTAAAATAGCAAGAGGAATAATGTTTGTGAAATAACTTTTTTCACTTTGACTTTTTAAGCTTTCTAAAGGTGAAAATCGCTTTTGCAGATCGCCATGTTCTATGGCTTTATATGCTTGAAAAAAGTTGTAATTGTTGATGGTTTTTTCATTGTAATTTGAAATATCTACTATTGGGGATTTATGCGCTAACACAGAAGTCTCCATAGAAGAGGTGTCAAATTTTTGAAGGGCATTTTTGGTTTGCGAGAATGCGCCCACCGAAACAAGTAGAATAAGTAATAAGTAGATTTTTTTCATGTTAAAGATTGTTGGATTATCTTCTAAATATATAAAGTTTTACCATCGCTTTAACACATGTAGGATTAAAAGCACAAAAAAACCCTTAAAATGTAAGTTTTAAGGGTTTTATTATATAAACTCAGTTTTCCTATCCTAAGAAAGGGTATTTGTAATCTACTGGAGTTACAAACGTTTCCTTAATCATACGTGGAGAAATCCAACGCATTAGGTTTTGAGCAGATCCTGCTTTATCATTTGTTCCAGAAGCTCTTGCCCCACCAAATGGTTGTTGTCCTACAACAGCACCTGTTGGTTTGTCGTTTATATAGAAGTTTCCAGCACTGTTTTGTAGCGCATTAGTAGCTTCAACAATGGCATAACGACAAGTAGATAATATTGCTCCAGTTAAAGCGTATTCACTTGTTTCGTCAACCAGTTTTAATGTTTCCGTGAATTTATTCTCATCGTATACATAAATAGTCATAACCGGTCCAAATAATTCAGTACACATGGTCGAATATTTAGGATTAGTTGTTACAATTACTGTTGGCTCTATAAAGTAACCTTTAGATTTATCGTATCCACCACCAACAATAATTTCGGCATCCTTATCTGCTTTTGCTTGATCTATGTATGATGCTAATTTGTCAAACGAGCCTTCGTTAATTACGGCAGTTACAAAGTTGCCCATATCTTCAGGAGATCCCATTTTAAATGACTTGACATCTGCAATCACATATTTTTTTACATCTTCCCAAATGTTATTAGGAATATAAGCTCTAGATGCAGCACTACATTTCTGACCTTGAAATTCGAAAGCTCCTCTAGAAATTGCGGTTGCAACTTGTTTTGCATTAGCTGTTTTATGAGCTATAATAAAATCTTTCCCACCAGTTTCACCTACTATTCGTGGGTAGGTTTTGTAGTTTTCGATATTGTTTCCAATTTGTTTCCATAAATTTTGGAAAACAGGAGTCGACCCTGTATAATGTAATCCTGAGAAATGTGGACTTTCTAAAACGGTATCTGTAATCATTCCTGGGTTTCCAAAAACAACGTTTATTACACCATCAGGAACGCCTGCTTCTTTAAACACGTCCATAATAACTTTAGCGGAGTACACTTGGTTGTTACTTGGTTTCCAAACAACAACATTCCCCATTAATGCCATACAAGAAGGTAAATTTCCAGCAATAGCTGTAAAGTTAAAAGGTGTTACTGCATAAGTAAATCCTTCTAAAGGTCTATATTCTACTCTGTTCCAAGCATCACTTGTGCTTTCTGGTTGTTCCATGTAAATGTCTGTCATAAACTGAACATTAAAACGTAGGAAATCTATCAATTCACAAGCAGCATCAATTTCTGCTTGATGTATGGTTTTAGATTGAGCAATCATGGTTGCCGCATTGATTTTTGCTCTGTAAGGTCCAGCAAGTAATTCAGCAGCTTTTAAAAAGATACCAGCACGGTGCTCCCAAGGCATTTGCGACCAAGATTTTCTTGCTTCCAAAGCTGTTGCAATAGCTTCTTCTACGTGAGACTTCTCGGCTAAATGGTAAGTTCCAACTATATGTTTGTGGTCGTGTGGAGGAGACATGGTTCTGGTATTTCCAGTAGTAACATCTTTTCCGTTAATATACATTGGTACATCAACTTGACTATTGTACATTTCTTTATAAGCTTTTAGAACAGCTTCTCTTTCTGGAGTTCCAGGAGCGTAACTTTTAACAGGTTCGTTAACAGCAATTGGCACATTAAAAAATCCTTTTCCCATGATTATTTCTATTTTAGAATTCGTAAAAATTTAGTTGCAAAGTTACAATATTTTTAGCGATTTATAATTCTTTAGAATCCTAAAGGCAAGTTAAATTATAGGTTTATTTTTGTAAGTTATCAAATGATTTTTAGACTAGAATTTATATGTGTACAGTAACTCTTATTCCTTTAGGGAAAACTAATTTTATATTAACTACTAATAGAGATGAAGCGCCTAATAGAGAAACGCTCGATCCAGATTTTTATTTTGAGGAAGAGGCGAAGCTATTATATCCAAAAGATAAGGTTGCGGGTGGTACTTGGGTTGGACTTAGCGATAAAAACAGGTTGGTTTGCCTACTCAATGGTGGTTTTACACCACATGCCAGGCAGGATAAATATAGATTGAGTCGCGGCGTGGTGGTGAAGGATTTATTGATTTCTGACGATGTTTTAAAATTGGTAAAAGACTATAATCTGATAGACGTGGAGCCTTTTACTATTATCATAGTAGATTGGAATGCCGATTTGTTGTTTTTTGAATTGGTTTGGGATGGCACGGCTAAACATTTTAAAAATTTGCCTTTAGAACCTAATCTCTGGTCGTCGTCTTCCTTATATACTGGAAGTATGAAGCAAGAGAGGCAAGTTTGGTTCCGGGAATTTAGGTTGAAAAACGAACTCAATTCCCATTCAGTTTTGGAGTTTCATAAAACAGCAGGAACTACCAATAAAGAATTTGGTGTGATTATGGATCGAGGGTTTGTAAAAACTACCAGCATTACTCAAGTATTAAAGCAAGATGATGAGGTTGACATGCGATACATAAATCTTCAAAGAAACACAGAAACGCTGGCTAATTTTAATACATAAGAAATTATAAATAGCACAAACACCATTAAATGATAACCCAAATTGGCACATTAAATAGTGTTACACTGAAAAGATTTTAAAAAAAATAACTGTTTAAAAATGAATTAATTAAGTGCGAAAGGCGCGTTTAATTTAAAGTTAGGAATATGAACTCGAAAACCATTTTGGTTAGAAATATTTACCATATTATAATAGCCAAACATGGCACCAAAAGGTGAGAACAGCAAGCACCCCGAAGTGTAAGTGTGCGATTCTCCTGGATTTAAAATGGGTTTTTTGCCAATCACTCCTTCACCATAAACAATTTCCAAATTATTTAAGGCATCTAGAATGGTCCAATGTCTAGATAGCAATTGGACGGAATCTTTACTTTTATTTTCAATAGTTATTTGATAGCCAAAAGCATACTGTATTTGGTAGTTCTTATATAAAGTTCCTTCAAACACGGTTTCTACTGAAATTTTAATCCCTTTTGTTACTTTTTGAACCACTCTCATTAGGTCATAGATTTATTGGTTGATGCTAAATTATGAAATATAAGACTTAAAACAGCAAATTATTAGATTATAAGCACGGATGGCCTGCTCTAATTAGTAATATTAACAGAATTAGACTCGCCAACTCCAATTAATCTGTCGTATCTCGCGCCTAAATCTCTATAATACACCAATACTTTGTAATTGTTTTCTGTTTCCTTAAAATTACCGCTAACTGCACCTTCCTGCAAACCACCTTTTTCGTCTACCACGACATATTTATAACTGTAGAAACCTTGTTTTAGCAATAATTGAGTTTCGTAAACCCCTCGATCCTTATTAAAATGCATTTTATTGGTTTCGGTTAATTCATAGTTGTTGTAATTGCCATAAACATAAATCGATTTGTTCATTAATGACGGGTCTGGTAATAAGGAAAAGTGTATCCAAACATAATCGGCTTCAATCCATGGCCTTTCTGTATCGAGAGCATTAATTACAAAATTTCCGTTAATATCCGGATTATAGGTATATGGTCTGTTGGCTCGAACAATATCTGTAAATAGGAAGTTGTTGTATAAATCGGCTAATTCAATGTATTGTATAGCTACGTTAGCACCTTTAACATCTTTGTTTTCAAAAGCCAAGTATTCGTTGCCACCCCAAAAACTGGTTTCTGAAGTGTATTTGTAAATAAGTTCATTTCCCATGGTGTATTGCGGTTTTACATTGGAAATGGCTGTGTTTAAATTGTTATTCTGAACAATTAAAGCTTTAACAGTTTCAGAAGGATTGTTAAATTGAATGTTGGTTGAATTAATATTAATATCCACCGTTTGTTTTTGCGCTAAATACTTTACATCTCTAGAAGTTCTAACAAAAACCCCAACATTGGCGTTGTTTTCATAGAGCATGAATTTTCTTGAGAATACTAGTTCATCGTAGTCATTGTATATATGAATCATGTAATTCCCCGATTTAATTAATCCACGAGTTCGCTCGTTTGGGATTATTAAATTGTAATGCGAATAAATTTGATAGGTATTAAAGGAATTCTCGTAATTACGAATTCTTTGGTTGTCGTAACCAGACATATACTCCGCCTTTGTTAGGTTTGAAGGTGTCCAATCGTAATCATAATGTTCGATTTTATAATAAAAATCCTCTTCATTTCCGTTTAGAGCATCAAATTCCAAAGCTATTCGGTCTCCCAATCTTATAATTGGCAATTGGCTCTCAGGAGTTTCTCCAGTGAAAATAACCGTTTTGATATAATCTGGAGGAACAACTTCTTGGGTTTGACCAAAAAATAAAAAAGGGATGAATAAGACGTATGTATAAATGTGAATTTTAGCCATTATTATTTTTGAAATAAAATTATTTGTAAATATAAGCAAATTCTATACCTTTATATTCTAGCTTATTTAGAATGAAAATAAATAACGTTCTTCTGGAAAGTCTAGTGCTAATTCGTATAGAATTTAGTAAATTTGCACCGATTTTTTAAGGCAATTAAGAATCTTAATCACATTTACTATTAACAAATAGATTTATAAATATGTCAAACGACATTAGGATTAAAAAAGGTCTGGATATTAAACTTAAAGGAGTTGCTGAAAAAGTAACCGAAAATGCGATAGTTAGCAACTATTGTACTTTAAGACCAGAAGATTTCCATGGAGTAGTTCCTAAAATGGTGGTAAAAGTTGGTGCTAAAGTAAAAGCGGGAGAAACTGTTTTTTATGATAAGGCCGACGAATCTGTGAAATTTGTATCCCCAGTTTCCGGAGATGTTTTAGAGATTGAACGTGGAGAAAAAAGAAGAATATTAGCTATTAAATTACTAGCTGATAAAGAGCAAGTTTATCAAGACAATGGAAGGTTTGATGTTCAAACCGCAAGTGGTGAAGCCGTTAAGGAGCATTTATTAGCTTCTGGTTGTTGGCCATTTATAAAACAACGTCCGTACGATATTATTGCAAAACCAGACAGAGCGCCAAAAGCAATATTTATTTCTGCTTATGCCTCTGCGCCATTAGCAGCGGATTTAGATTATACGCTTAAAGGAAAAGAAGCCGAGCTTCAAGCAGCCGTTACAGCTTTAGGGAAATTAACCGAAGGCCAAGTACACGTGTCTGTTGGAAAGAATAGTTCTTCGCCTTTAGCGGGATTATCTGGAATTACCTTGCATAAGGTTTCTGGGCCACACCCTTCTGGAAATGTAGGAACACAAATAAACAAAATAGACCCTGTTAATAAAGGAGAAACTGTTTGGACCCTTAACGCTCAAGATCTTGTAATTATAGGTGAATTGCTGCTAACTGGGAAATTCAATGCCGAGCGAATTGTAGCTATGGCAGGTTCCTCTATTAAAAAACCAAGATATTTTAAAACTAAAATAGGTAGCGAACTAGCTACGATGGTTTATGATAGCGGGATAGATAAAGATAGCAACGCTCGAATTATTTCTGGAAATGTCTTATCTGGCAAACAAGTAAAGCCAGACGGTTGTCTAGATTACTATAGCAATATCATTACGGTTATCCCAGAAGGAGACGATTACGAATTCTTTGGATGGAACAAACCTGTATTCAATAAAATATCAACTTCGAGAGCTCTTACGTTTTCTTGGTTATTCCCAAATAAAGCTTACGATTTAAACACAAATACCAATGGAGAACATAGGAATTTCGTGTTAACAGGTAATTATGAAGAGGTTTTTCCTTTAGATATTTATCCGTTACAAATATTAAAAGCTTGTATGTACACAGATTTAGACGAAATGGAAGCTTTAGGAATGTACGAAGTAGCTCCTGAAGACTTTGCTTTAACAGAATTTGTTTGTGTGTCTAAACAACCACATCAAGATATTATAAGAAAAGGTTTGGACGTAATGGTAAAGGAAATTGGTTAATTATCTGAGAATAATAACAATTAAATTTAGTTTTACGATATCATATAATTAACTCGAAATAATGGTAGCGGTAACATGCAACCTTAATGAAATACTAAAAAAATGGGTTTAAAAAGCACATTACATAATTTAAAAGAAAAGTATAGAGGAACCAAGATGGCTCCTGCGTTTAACGCGCTACATACTTTTTTATACTTACCAAATGAGACCACACATAATGGAACTCATATTAAAGTAGCAGACGATTTAAAGCGTACCATGAATACTGTGATTATGGCTTTGGTGCCATGTTTGATTTTCGGTATGTTCAATGCTGGATATCAACATCACATTGCATTTGGTACACCAGTAGATTTTTTATCGTGGGATGCGTTCTACATCGGATTGATTAAAGTATTACCTCTAGTAATCGTATCCTATGGTGTAGGTTTAGCCATCGAATTTTTATTTGCGGTAATTAAAGGTCACGAAGTAGAAGAAGGTTATTTAGTAACTGGAATGCTAGTTCCTTTAATTGTACCAATAGATACGCCACTATGGATGCTTGCAGTAGCAATAGCGTTTGGTGTTGTTATTGGAAAAGAAGTTTTTGGTGGAACAGGAATGAATATTTTAAATCCAGCCTTAACCATTCGTGCCTTTTTATTCTTTGCTTATCCTACATGGATGTCTGGAGATAAAGTATGGGTACATGGAGCGGTTGCTAGAGATGAAGCTATTGCAGCAGGACAAAATCTAGATGCTATTTCTGGGGAAACCATTTTAGGAACCTTGGCACAAGGCAAGGATGTTGTGTATTCTGTTTGGGATATGTTTATAGGAATTATTCCAGGTTCGGTAGGAGAAACATCTACTCTCTTAATATTATTGGGAGGATTATTTTTAATCTTCACTAAAATTGGAAGTGGAAAAATTATGTTGTCCTCTGTAGTTGGCGCCTTGGTTATGGGACTCATTTTTAATGGCCTTGTTAATGCCGATGTTATTTCAGAAACAAGTAAATTCTACGGATTAATGAGTACGCCTTATTGGGAACATCTGCTACTTGGTGGATTTGCCTTTGGTATTGTATTTATGGCAACAGACCCAGTTACAGCTTCACAAACAAATAAAGGAAAATGGATCTACGGTTTTTTAATAGGATTTATTTCTATTTTAATTCGAGTATTTAATCCAGCCTATCCAGAAGGAGTTATGTTAGCTATCTTATTAATGAACGTGTTTGCACCAACTATCGACCATTACGTAGTTAAAGGAAATGTTAAACATAGAACGAAACGTCTTAAAGTTAAAAACGCTTAACAATGGAAAAGAGAACAGATAAAAATTCATATACCATTATTTTTGCCATAGGAATGGTACTAGTAGTTGGTTCCTTACTAGCTTATGCATCGTCATCCTTAAAAGATAGGATTACGACTAACAGAGAGTTGGAAAAGCAACAAAACATTTTGTATGCTATGGGGATAAATGACAATGATGATACCAATGCTATTTTCGTTTCTACAGAAGAGGCGCCTAAATTGTTTGCGGAAAATATTAAAAAACAACTTATTATTCAAGGAGATAAAGTTACAGAAGATGACCAGGCTTATTTAATAGATGTTAAGAAAGAGCAAACAAACGCAAAAGCTGGGTTAGAAAGAAGATTACCTTTATTTATAGGTGAAGATAAGGACGGAAAAACATACTATATCGTTCCAATTTTAGGAAAAGGTCTTTGGGATGCTATTTGGGCATTTGTTGCCTTAGATGAGGATATGGTAATACAAGGTATTTTATTCGATCATAAAGGTGAAACAGCTGGACTTGGAGCCAACATTAACAAACGTTTCTTTATGGACGATTTTATTGGAGAAGATCTTATGCACAACGGGAAATTTGTGGGTGTTAACGTGGCCAAAGGAAATGCAGATCCATTAAACTTGGACAAAACCGATAATGCTGTAGATGCCATAGCAGGCGCTACTATTACTGGAGATGGTGTTTCGGCTATGTTAAGAAACGAATTGAGATTATACGTGCCTTATTTTAAAACCTTAAAAAACAATTAATTTATGGGACTTTTATCAAAAAAAGATGCCAAACTAATATTAGATCCTTTAGCGGATGATAACCCAATTACTATTCAAGTACTTGGTATTTGTTCTGCTTTAGCAATTACTGCCGAGCTAAAAGCATCTTTAGTTATGGCAATTTCAGTATTGTTTGTACTTGGAATGGGGAACGTGGTTATTTCATTAATGCGAAATATTATTCCTTCAAAAATTCGGATCATCGTGCAACTTATTGTAGTTGCGGCACTTGTAATTGTAGTAGACTTGGTACTTAAAGCGTTTGCATACGAGTTGAGTAAAACCCTATCCGTATTTGTTGGTTTAATTATTACCAACTGTATCATTATGGGACGTTTTGAAGCCTTTGCTTTAGGAAACGGACCTTGGCGTTCTTTCCTAGATGGAATTGGAAATGCTTTAGGATATGGTGTTATTTTGATCATTGTAGGATTCTTTAGAGAGTTATTGGGGTCTGGAACCTTATTTGGAATTCCTGTGTTGGGAGATCCAATTGCAAAAACAGGATTGTACGCAACCGGATACGAAAACAATGGATTTATGATTATGCCTCCAATGGCTTTAATAGTTGTAGGTATTATTATTTGGGTTCAACGTAGTAGAAATAAAGCTTTAATAGAAGACTAAAATTAGTAAGCAGTTGGCAGTCACAGTAAGCACTTACTGAACGCTGAACACTGAATGCTGAACATTAAAAAAAATGATTTTAGGCACTTTAAGTACTTAAAACTTATAACTTATAAAATGGAACATATAGAATTATTTTTCAAATCGATATTTATAGATAACATGGTATTTTCAGTATTCCTTGGAATGTGTTCGTACCTAGCCGTGTCTAAAAGAGTTAATACAGCAGTTGGACTTGGTGCAGCAGTTATTTTTGTATTAGCTATAACAGTACCATTAAACTGGTTACTGGATCAATATCTATTACAACCTGGAGCTTTAGTTTGGTTAGGACCTGAGTATGCCGATTACGATTTAGGTTTCCTTTCTTTTATTATGTTTATTGCTACCATTGCAACTATGGTACAATTAGTAGAAATAATAGTTGAGAAATTCTCTCCGGCACTTTATAACTCCTTAGGTATCTTTTTGCCACTTATTGCTGTAAACTGTGCTATTTTGGGAGGCTCATTGTTTATGCAATCAAGAGAAATACCAACTTTAGCATTGGCAACAACTTACGGAGTAGGTTCTGGAATTGGATGGTTTTTAGCCATTTTAGCCATTGCAGCTATTCGTGAAAAAATTAGATATTCAAATGTACCTGCGCCATTAAGAGGTTTAGGAATTACATTTATTATTACAGGATTAATGGCCATTGGGTTTATGAGTTTTGGTGGTATGTTAACAGGAGGTGATGAAGAAGTTGCAACCGAAACCAAAACGGCACAAGTGCAGGAAGAAACCCAACCAAAAGTGTCTTTAAATACTGTTGAAGATTCAGAACAGACTGAAAGTATAAACGATACACCTAAAGAAGACAAAACTTTAGCTAACAACACAATAAAAGAGTAACATGATAGTATTAGCAGCAAGTACCTTAGGGACAGTTATTATAACAGTAGTCGCTTTCTTAATAATTACATTGTTATTAGTTGCGTTGTTATTAGTTGTAAAACAAAAATTATCGCCATCTGGTCCAGTAAAGATTATAATTAATGGAGAGAAAACTATTCAAGTAGCTTCTGGTGGGAGTTTATTAACTACGTTAAGTTCACAAAAAATATTTTTACCATCCGCTTGTGGTGGTGGTGGAACATGTATTCAATGCGAATGTCATGTTTTATCTGGAGGAGGTGAAGCTCTTCCTACAGAAACACCTCATTTTACCCGTAGAGAATTACAAGACGGAGTTCGTTTATCTTGTCAGGTAAAAGTAAAACAAGATATGGAAATTACCATTCCTGAAGAAGTGTTTGGTATTAAAAAATGGGAAGCAACCGTTGTACGTAACTATAATGTAGCTTCATTTATTAAGGAATTTGTTGTTGAAATTCCTGAAGACATGGGATATAAAGCTGGTGGATATATTCAAATTGAAATTCCAACTTGTGAGATAAAGTTTGAAGACATGGACATTACAGCTCATCCAGAAGAGCATGAAACACCAGATAAGTTTCAAGCAGAATGGGACAAGTTTAAGCTTTGGCCATTAGTGATGAAAAACACGGAAACTGTAGAAAGAGCTTATTCTATGGCTTCTTATCCAGCAGAAGGACGTGAGATTATGTTAAATGTTCGAATTGCAACTCCACCTTTCGATCGCGCAAAAGGCGGTTGGATGGATGTCAATCCAGGAATTGCTTCTTCTTATATTTTTAATCAGAAAGCAGGAGATAAAGTAATTATTTCTGGACCTTATGGTGAGTTCTTTATTAATGAGTCTCAATCAGAAATGCTATATGTTGGTGGAGGAGCTGGAATGGCGCCAATGCGTTCTCACTTATATCACCTATTCAAAACCTTAAAAACTGGTAGAAAAGTAACTTATTGGTATGGTGGACGTTCTAAACGTGAGTTGTTCTACTTAGAGCATTTCCATGAATTAGAGAGAGATTTCCCTAACTTTAAATTCTATTTGGCATTATCTGAACCTGCACCAGAAGATAACTGGAAAGTGAAAGAAAATATCGATGCGCCTGGAGATGGGTTTGTAGGATTCATTCATAACTGTGTTATTGAAAACTATTTAGACCATCATGAAACTCCAGAAGATATTGAATTGTACTTCTGTGGTCCTCCATTAATGAACAAAGCCGTTCAGAAAATGGGAGAGGATTTCGGAATCCCAGATGAGAATATTCGTTTCGACGACTTTGGAGGATAATATTCCTGTGCAAACAGGAATCTAATAGAAGATTCTTCCAATATAAAATTGACTCCTGACTTTTCAGGAATTTAAAGCCCAACATGAAAATGTTGGGTTTTTTTATTTTAAAATTTTCGCTCACATTTTAAGTTTGTTTCGATGTACTTGTATAATCAATTACATGCTATTAATCAAGACACGAGGAATCCTTCATGTTTACATTTAAATCTTAAGAATTCTGAATGGCATTTGACAGTAGTTTAACTCTTAAAACATAATCAAATGAAAAAAATTTTACTGATGTTATCACTGTTCTGTACTTTGTGTATAACAGTAAACGCACAAACCAACACTTGGATTGGTGCTGGAGCCAACGACAATTGGAATACTGTAGCCAATTGGAGTTTGAATGCTGTACCAACGGCAATTAACGATGTTGTTATTCCTACAGGGAGTACAGCTGTCCTTAATGTAACTGGAACTACTAAATCTATTAGTGTTCAAGGAAATGCTTTATTTACCATTAATAGCACACTAAATTTTACGGACGCTTCTTCTTTTGGTGCAAACACAACCATTATCTTTTCTGATGGAAGCATTAATGGGGGTAGTACTTTAACTAATAATGGAATAATAAATATTACTACAACAGGTTCTAAATACATTGATAACAACACTGTTTTAAATAACCTAGGAACCATTAATTTTACCGGCACAGGTACTTTGTTTATCAATAATGGAACTTTAAACAATCGAACTTCAGGGATTATCGATTTGCAAACAGCTGGCAACCTTATTAGTTATAATGGAGGGTCAAACCATATATTTAATAACTATGGGCTCCTTAAGCGCACATCGGCTACTGGTATAGCTACTATTCAATCAGAACTCCACAATGATGGAGGAACTATTAATGTTCAAGCAGGCGAATTAACATTAAATTTCGCATTGATAAAATTAACTGGGGGTATATATAATGTGAGTGCAAATTCTTCTTTAAACTGGGCAAACACTGTTACTTGCGAAGGAGTCTTGACAGGAAGTCTTAATGGACCAATAAATTGGGTAGGTAATGTTTCTATTCCAGTAGCAGCAACATTTAATTTTACTGGTAATACAGGTGTCCATTGGAATAATGGGGCATTGCAAGGTGGTGGAATACTTACTAATATGAATAAGATTACAATGCTAGAAACCAACTCCCGTTATATAAATGGAAATACGGTTTTAACAAATGAAGGTGTCATCAATTTTGAAAATACAGGTGTTCTTTTTGTTAATGAAGGCACTATTAATAATGAGATAAGTGGGCTTCTTAATCTAAAATCAGACGGTAATGATATATCTTATAATGGAGGTTCTACTCATATTTTAAACAATTATGGTTTGATAAAACGTTCTGTTACTTCAGGTACATCCAGTATTAACATTGTGTTGAATAACAATTCAGGAACTATTACTGTAGAAAGCGGAATTCTTAATTTTAGAGGACTTGCAAAAAATTTAACAGGAGGAACCTATAATGTAGCAAACAACAGTTCACTTCTTTGGAACACTCAAATTATTTGCTCAGAAACCTTAGATGGTGTTCTTGATGGTGAAATCTTATGGAATAACGAGATTAATGTACCCGATAATACAACTTCTACATTCAATTTCACTGGAACTACTGGAGTTAATTGGTCTAATGGGAATTTGAATGGCGGTGGAACTTTAATTAACCAAAGTGAAATTACTTTATTGACTACTAATAGCAAATACATAAATACTAATTCCGTTTTAACCAATAATGGAGATATCAATTTTGAGAGCAGTGGTGTTTTGTTTGTTAATAATGGTGCAATCAATAACGAAGCCACTGGAATCATCAATTTAAAAGCTGATGGGAATAATATATCATACAATGGAGGTTCTGTGCACGATTTGAATAATAGTGGATTAATAAAAAGTAACGTGCCAACAGGCACATCTACTATAAGTATCTATTTGCACAATAATGATGGTACCATTTTAGTAGAAAGTGGTAACCTTAACTTTATAAACTTAACCAAATATTTAAATAATGGGATATATAATGTTAATGCTGGAAGTAGCTTAAATTGGAATTCACAAATTATACTCACTGGTAATTTAACGGGTAATTTAGATGGACAATTGATATGGAATGCTGAAGTGAATGTACCCTCAGAAATTACTGCAAATTTTGATTTTACGGGAACAACAGGTGTCCATTGGGTAAATGGAAGCCTAGACGGAGCGGGGATTTTAGTTAATAAAAGTGAAATAACGTTGCTTAGCACCAGTAGTAAATACATAAATTCAAATACCATTTTAAATAATGAAGGGCTTATAAATTACGAAAGTTCTGGAGTTATGTTTATAAATAATGGAACCGTAAATAATCAGCCAACTGGAATTATGGACCTTAAAGCAGATGGGACAAGCATGGCCTATAATGGGGGATCCACACATATTTTGAATAATTTTGGTTTGTTAAAACGTACTACAACAACTGGCGCATCAAGCGTAGATATATTAGTGAACAATAACAATGGAACCATTAGTGTGGAAAGTGGTATTCTTAATTTTTCAGGATTAACAAAAAATCTATCTAATGGAACCTATAATGTTTTGAGTGGCAGTGTACTGCAATGGAATGCTCAAATAGTTTGTAATGGTACTTTGGAAGGTAATTTAAATGGAGAACTAATTTGGAACAATGAGGTTCAGGTACCAGTAAATACCAACGCTATATTTAATTTTATAGGACCAACAGGTGTCCATTGGAAGAATGGCAATTTAAAAGGAGGAGGTACTTTAACTAATGAAGGAAAAATAACTTTACTAACCACAGCAAGTAAATATATTCAAGACAACTCCGTTCTCAATAATAATGGTCAGATTAATTACGAAAGCACAGGAGTCTTATTTGTTAATGACGGGATTGTTAACAATCAAGCTTTAGGAGTTATAGATTTAAAATCTGATGGTAATTTTCTTTCATACAATGGTGGATCATCTCATGTTTTTAATAATATTGGTCTGTTAACTAAATCAGAAGGAACAGCTACCACCTCAATTACAGCTGTTAGTACGAATTCGGGAATTATAGATATCCTGTCTGGAGAGCTCGAGTTTTCCGATAATTTTAATTTTACAAATAGTATTGATGGTGTGGTTAAAGGAATTGGGACCATAGATCTTCCTACTGCTACTAATTTCACCAACAATGGAACTTTTGCACCAGGAGGTTCTCCAGGGGTTTTAAATGTTTTAGGAACCTATAAATCATCCTAAACTTCCGTTCTAGATGTAGAACTAAATGGATTAGTTCAAGGCCAAGAATATGATTTTATGAATGTTACCGGAACCAATGCTGTTTTTGAAGGACAGGTAAATATTGCTTTAGGTTTTGATGCCAATGTAGGAGATAGTTTTACCATTGCAACGGTTAGTGGAATCATTGCTACTAAAAACCTTACAAGCCCTGTTTATGGAGATTATGGCTGTAAGCATTATACTTTCAATGTTACCTACCCTACTGATAAAAATGTGATGTTAACTATTTCTGGGAAAGCAGATATTATAGCACCTGATGTTATTACTCAAAATGTTACTGTTCAATTAAATGCTTCTGGAAATGCTTCTATTACTGCAAGTCAGATAAATAATGGATCAACAGACAACTGTACATTACCAGCAAATTTAACTCTAGCTTTAAATGTAACAAATTTTACCTGTGCAAATCTAGGGGACAATACAGTTACTCTAACAGTTATGGACGAAGCAGGAAATTCTGCAAGCGCTAATACTACAATAACTGTTGAAGACCTAATTGATCCTGTTATTTCAACATGTCCAGGAAATATTACAGTTGTTGGCGATAGTGAAACAGGGTATACCATTCCTGATTATTTTGGGTCAGGCGAGGTTACTGCCTCAGATAATTGCTCTGTTAGTACTGTGGTTCAGGTTCCTGCTCCAGGTGCAGTTGTAGTTACTGGAACTACTAGTGTTATGGTTACAGTATCTGATTCTTCAGGAAACTCGGCAGTATGTTCATTTGATGTAGAGGTTACTTTAAGTATCGATTCTTATGAATTAACCGATGCTAGCATTTTAATGTATCCAAATCCTGCAAATCAAAACGTCACATTAAAAAACAATGGCAATCAGCAATTAAAATCAGCTATTATTATAGATGTTAAAGGAAGCGTAATTCAAGAAATTAATTTGGAGGATATGGGAATTAGTAAAACCATTTCTATCCAAGATTATGCTAGTGGTGTTTACTTTGTGAAGATTTACTCCGAATTTTCCAACTTGGTAAAACGACTAATAAAACAATAAATAATTGATCTACAACTTAATTAGTTCAACAAAAAGGTTATCGATTAGTAATTGATAACCTTTTTTACGTTTTAAATAGAAACAGAATGGACTTTGTGAAAATAAAAATAAAATAATATGCTCACATTCTCAAAGTTATACGATTATCAAGTACTATTAGTTTTGGTAGGGAGCCTAAATTAGTATAGTTTTTAGTGAAAAGGTTAACAGGATACTGATAACCTTTTCTTTTTTGCTCACATTTTGTAAATCTAACGATGTGTATGTAGCTATTAATCTTGGAGAGGGATTGCTTATTTTTTTAGTAGTCCACAAAAGGCTGTTAATTTTTATTGACAGCCTTTTATTGTTTTTTAGTCTGTTTTCTTAACATATAAACAAGAATAAATAACACTACAAAGCCTAGAATCCAATATATAATATTAGATGAAGTAGCCATCTCAATAGGAGTTGTGTCGCCAATAATAACCAAGCCGGCCCAATATTGTGGATTCAAGGTTCGGCCTTTTGCTGTTTTAAGATAAGCTAATTTAGCTTGTTGTAAAGCTTCATCTTTATCCATGCCTTTTTTAATATTAATATAAAAATGAGCAATGATTTCTGCACTCGATTGCTCATCCACTTTCCAAAGACTGGTTAAAATACTCTCGCTTCCCGCATAATTAAAAGCGTGTGCTAAAGATATCATTCCTTCTCCAGCTTGGTAGGTAGGTTTACCTGTTTCGCAAGCAGTTAAAATAGCTAGATTAGAAGACAGATTGATATTGTAGATTTCGTAAGTATATAAATAACCATCGTCGTTTACGTCTGTACTATCTGTAGATTTCGCAAATACCAATCGCGATAATTCTGGAGACAGGTTGTTGGATTCGGCATGAGTGCCAATATGAATAATTTTATGTTCTTTGGCACTATTTTTAAAAATTCTCTCTGTTGATTTTTCATTTAAAAAAGATTCACCCTTAAAAAGCTTAGAAGATTTTTTAGCTAGATCTTTTGTGAATGGTTGTGGCAAAAGGGTTAAATAAGCTTTGTCAATTTCTAAAGAATCTTCAATTTTTAGTCGGTAATCTTGTTTCATTTTATCGTTAAACTCTGGTACAAAAGCGATAAAATTATCTTTATAACCTATAACGTTATTAACCTTGTCGATTAAGAATAAACTGTAATTATATGAAATAATATATTTTGAAAGGAGACTATTTGTACTAAGTTCTTCAAAAGAAACCAATGGTTTATCTGTTAACATTTCAAAACTTAAATTAAACAATTCGCCATCCGGAATTATTAGGACCTTTTTTGTTTTAATGAAAGTTTCTAAGGGTTGCCAAAGAGAAGTGTATAGATTATTGAGATGTACGCTAGTTGTTTTAACATCCAATAGCGTTTCTGTTAAATTCTGGATATGGAATTTTACATTGGTATAATCCAATTTGAAAAGATGTTTTTCTGTTTCATTTAAAACCACGGCATATAAATTATTGCCTCTAAATAAATAACGAATAACTGTTGTGTTTTTGGGAATATTTTTTTGAATATGGTCTAAAGGCTCCTCAATAGATGCATAGCGCATTTTGTAATATTTGGGATAGTTGGTTTTTAAAGAATCTAAAAACGAATTCCAATTCTCATTGGCATTAAAAAAAGCTTCAAAACTTCCGTCGTTTGTATTTTCGTTGGAAACATTCAACTTGTTTTTTAGAGCGGTTTCTCGAGTAATTACCTCCTTTGGAATATCGGCAAAAGCTAAATTGTTCTTTAGGTTTAACCGAGATCTAATGCGATTGTATAAACTAGATTCGTGAATGGTTAAAAAGTTGGTAAGATATGCGTCGTTATTTGTTAGCTGGTACAAATCTAATTGAAGTTGTTTTGAAAAGTCAAAAAGCTCATTGTTTTCGGTAATGAGCAAGCTTAAGTCGTCGTAAGATTTTATAATTTCCTTTCTCCTGCTTAAAATAGAAACACCAATTTCCATTTGATCTAATAATTCGGTCAAAAAGTCCTCCGATTTTTCATTTTGAAGATGATATTTTGATTTCGCATTAATCAATAGAGCTTTAGGTTGTCTATATTGAATTTGAATAGAATCCGTGAAATTTGTTGATCTTAGATTTTTATCATTCAATAGATTTAAAGCTTCATTGCTGTAAATAATGGCCTGATTATAATCTTTTAATTTATAATGGACTTCGGCTAAATTTAAAATATGATGAAAACCTTGTATCGTGTTTTTGAAATCGCTTGTTTTTACAAAATAATAACTTTCTTCAGCCATAGAGATAGCTTTTTGAGCCTTATTTATTTTCGCATAAAACTGCGACATATCTATCATCTCATCTAGTAAATCTCGGCTATATTCATTTTTGCCCAATGATATTCTGTACAAAGAATCTGCAGCTCTATAATGTTTTTCGGCACTTTCATAGTCATTTAGCTCGTTGCTAATTTCAGCTTTGGTTGATAAGGCGCTTGCATGCCAATAAAACTGTGTGCTTTTACTTGTGTTAATTCTTTCTATAGCCTGATCTATAAATTTTTTAGCACCTTCAAAATCGCGTAAGCCTATTTTTGCTTGAGCTAAAATAATTTGCGAAATAGTAATATTAAAATCTTCTAATGCGAGTGTTTTTAGTTTTTTGTTGTAGGAATAGCTAATCAATTCGTCGGCTCTTTCAAATTCTCCAATGGAGTGATAAAAGGAGCCTAAATTATCTATAGCAGCTAATTGATGTCTTGCTGCTCGCAGTTTTCCAGATTCATCTGTTGAAATATCTATAAATTTCTGAAAACTGCTAATCACTTCTTTCGAAGCTTCAATGGCATCGTCTGCATGACCAAGCGAATGATTTAAAACAGCAATATTCATTTTTACCATAGCTGGACGATAATATGAGTTCATGGGATTCTTTTCTACGCTATCCAACATTTTATAGGCTTTGTTAAAATAGTAAAGACTACTATCTAATTTCACCGAATACCACATCATTCCACCTAAGGAGTTGTATGTTTTTTGTAAGGACTCAAAATCTTTATCTACTACTTTTTCCATCATTTTAATGGAAATAGCATATTGCTTTTTTGCCAGTGCCATATCTCCAAGATTAGATGCTAAGTAGCCTAGATTATGATAAATGACACTTATCTTGGCTTTCTTGTGGTCTTTGATTTTTTCGGCAGTTTTTAAAGCTTTCTCGACCGTTTTATATGCTCTTTCAGTATAGCCAGCATCGTCGTAAATCCAAGCTAATTCCAGCAAAACTTCTTTGTCAATATACAGACTGTTGTATTGTTTTAATTCTTCGCCAAAAACTTCGGCACGTTTTATGGCTAAGTCTTGATTGCCATTGGCCAATTTAAAACTCCCTACTAGAGCTACATATTTTAATAAACTGTCTGTTTCTTTTTTTACACGGTAAACATCCAACTGTTTTTCTAGTTCTGTTTTGGCTTGTTGTAAGTTGTCTTCGTCTAATAACTTTTTAATATATGCGATGCCATTAACAGAATCATTTTGTGAATTAATGATTTGTGAATTGAGTATAAATAGAAAAATAAACATGGTAAAAACCATGTTTTTTAAAATTATTCCCATAGAAATCGAGTTCGTTAATCCTCTAACTCAGAAAGTATGTCTTTGCTATTATCCATTGTACTAAATTTAAGATTTTTTTTAGCAAGTTCTATATTCTCAGCTTTTAAATAGGCCAGTCCCAAATAATAAAAGGCTTCGTTTTTAAAGATACTTTTTTCATTTTGACTAACTAATAGTAAATATGGAATGGCCTGATTTTCGTCTCCCTTCGCTAAATAAGCCGAACCGATAAAGTAATTTAGTGTATCGTTTTCTGGTTTATTTTTAAGAAGTGACTCCCATTTAGAGAGGGCCAACATATAATCTTTTCTTTTATAATTTACCATAGCATCGTAAAACGTAAAATCGTCCGTAGTACTCATGGTAGTTGGTAATCCAGGATCTGGAGTGTAAAATTTACTATAAAGATTTGTGTTGGAGCTTTCACTAAAATACCAAAAACTTCCTGCCGCGATTAGTATGGCGGCTGCAGCAACTAATTTGGTAAAATTCAGGTATTTAAGCTTTGAAGGTTCTTTACTTGGAATGTCCGTTTCAGGAAGTTCGTTATGGAACTCTTCCAGTTTTTCTTTTAAAGCTTGTGTTTCAATGCCTAAAAGTATGGTTTCTATATCTTCTACTTGCTTTTTGAAATCTAAATTTGATTCAAGTTTTTTTTCAAAAGCGGCAGACTCTTCAAGCGTCATGGTTTTGTTTATATAACGCTCAATATGTTCCAATGCTTCTTGGCTTATGTTGTAATCTGGTTTCATGCTATTAATTGTCTTTCAGGGCTAATTCTCTTAATTTTTGCATGCATCTGTATTTTTTGTTTCTAGTGGATGCCGCATCTAATTGCATTTCTTCTGCAATGGTATTCATGGATTTTTTTTCAAAATAAAACTTGGTCAATAAATTTTTACAAGGCAAGCCTAAGTTTTTAAATGCTTGCATGACATCTTGTAATCGGTTTTCTTTTAAAATGTCATCATGTTTATCCTGAAGATCTTTATCGGAAATCTCAAAATGGTTTAGTTTAGAAGTAACCACTGTTTTTTTATGGTGTTTTGAGCGTAAATAATCCATCCATTTATTTTTAGAAATGGTATATAAATAGCCATTTAAGGTATGATTGTTTTGTGGCGTGTACTTATTGGCTTTTACGTTTTTCCAAACGGCAATAAAAGCTTCCTGAAAAATATCCTTTGCATGATCCTTTGTGCCATTATTTTTTAAAATAAAAGCTTCAATTTTAGGGAAATTGCTGTGGTATAAAGTTTTTAAAACACCTTCATCATTAATTTTTATGAGCTCAATAATTTGAGTGTTATCTGTGTCTGTCTTCAAGTGATTTTTCAATTTTCTGCATCTTAATCTAAAGATAATAGAATATTGTAATAATTCACATCATTTTTGACGAAGTGTATTTTATTAAGATAAACTGAGAATTTTAGTAACCGTTATCTGTTTCTTCAAGTTGTTGCCAGTTATAATTGTTGGTTGTAGAATTAGTATTTGGGTTGTACAAAGAGTTGTCTGTAGCAATATATTCGTTGTTGTTATTCATCCAAACGTTGTTTTCGTAACCGTCAATTTTATAAATGTTACCGCTTTGGTCTGTCATGTTTCTTCTTTCATAAATACCATCTATATACTTAGAATGACTGGCATCGGAGGATGCTTGCCCAGATCTCCAGGCATTGTATTGGTTGTCCAAAGCTTGACTGCTAGCTCTTCCAGCAGCTCGGCTTCGTTCTCCTTGCGCTTGGATATTTGCCATTCGTCCTTGGTGTGCAGCATTACTTTGCTGCGCTGCTTGGGCATAATATTGATTATGTGCCTGAACCCATTGTGGATTTATTTCAAAGTTAACCAACGAATTAATATAAGCATTTTTGGCATTGTCATATTCAGCTTTTGGAGCCAACATGCTGTTTAAGGTATAACCCCAATCCAAACCACCAATACTTGTATATTGTGCAATATAGTATCTTACAATAACCATCATCAACTTCCCATCTGGACTTTCCCATTCGGTAACCACGCAATCATTTTGTCTTTGTTCTGGAGTGGATTTAAATAAATAACTATTAAACCTGTTGTCAAATTGCGCTAACTGAGGTAAAGGAAACTGATTTCGAAACTGTAATCCCTGAGCTTCAACTAAAGGCTTTAATTCTTCATCAATTAAACGTTGTACACTTTTTACAGGTTTAACTTGGCTTCCAGTTTGTAAGGTGTATTGATTTCTTTCTGCACTATTCGAATAGAAAAATGAGTTGGAAACTTCACCATAGACTTGTACACCATTTGAACTTTCAAAATAAATATTTTCTGAATTTTGTTCCTTTTTATTCCAAGAGCTGGGAATTGGCATGGCTCCAACTGGTATACCAAACTGTTGGTTCATGACATAATAAGGTTTTATTTTTTGACCAGAAGAGTTTTTTGCTTCTGAATTTCCCTGTACAGGAATATTTCCCTGATTTTCTATATTGTTTTCAGGGTCACTACCGTATTCTGAAAATTCGGTTTGTTCTTTTTTATCGCCACAAGAATTTAAAAAAAGTAGGGCTAAAATAACGTAAAAGGAGAAAAAGCGTTTCATGATGTCTATTTTATATAAACACATCGAAATACTTTTCAAATGTCATCAATTTAAAGTCGCTTAAATAACATTTAAATTTTCTATGACTTTGGGTTTAATTTCATATTGAAACAATTCCGAACAATCCATAACATCTGGAAGTTCATCTAGCCGACATAAAAATTTAACTACGGCTGAAAGTCCTAAAAACAGAACATCCTTATCTGTCGAGTTTTTAGGTCTCTTGTTTTTATAATGAAGAGGAAGTTGATAGCCACAAGCTTTTAAAAACTGGGCTTCAATTTGAAGTAATTCTATAGGCGAATATCCGTTAAATTTTCTTCCAAAATTCTGATTGACCAAACCCACATAATTCAAGTTTAAAGAACCATGCTGGTCAGACAGATGTTTCCAAGAATCGTTGTTATCCAAGATATTTCCAACAGCACATTGCTTGCAACATTCTGGATGTAAGCTGTTATTTTGAAAAGCTGTGTATAGTTTTTCAATGGCTAAGTCTAATCTTTTTGTCGATTTCATAGTATTAGCTTTAAATTTTGAGACTATAAGATACTAATTTTGATGGTTTTAAATGATATGTTTATTACACTTTAACATTGAAGCGCAATAATTGCAAACCACTTTTTGATTATGAATTCGAATTTATAGTTAAACAATTTTTAAATTTTATTGGAACAAATTTATAAATAGTAATTTTGTACTATGAAAAAAGCACTTTCAGAACAAGAATTACATTATCTGGCCATGAATCTCGTTGGAAAAGAACTTGAAGAACGTGGTTTCGAGTTTATAGCTGTTAATAGTAAATTAAAAAAGCATCCACAGTTTGTGTGCATGGATAAGACCAAACAATATTTCTTTGTTATTGTTCGCGCAGTCATTCTTCCAGAAAATCCCAATAATTATGATGTTATTTGGATGGAATCCTTTAAAAAACACGCTATAGAAAAAGATGCTAAAGTATTGTATGCAGGAGTTGGACTGGGAAATCCAGATGGTGAAGATTTACCTATATATTTAAACGAAGAATACTTGATTGAATATAATGGCATTCAAGTATTAGAGACGAACTTGAACTAAAACAACTTTACGAGTCTGGACAGAGCTCAGTTGAAGTTTCGCAATCTCATTAAACCCTCAAATTTTATATGAAAATGAAAAAATTGGCTATTCTATTTTTAATTGTAGCATTCGTTGTTTCTTGTAAACAAGAACCAAAAAACAGCCAATTGTCTGGAGAAGTTTTCGGCACGAGTTATTCGGTTATTTACGATTCTGAAGTAAATTATCAGAAACAGTTCGATAGTTTATTTCATATTATTAATAAATCCATGTCCACCTATCAGGCAGATTCCGATATTTCAAGATTAAACAAAAACCAATCAAATGTTATCGACGATCATTTTGCACATGTATTCGACGCTTCCAAAGAGATTTATAAGCTAACAGAAGGTGTTTTCGACCCAAGTATTGGAGCCATTGTAAATGCATGGGACTTTGGTCCAGAAGGTTCCATTGAAGGCTTAGATAGCTTAAAAATTGACAGCCTCATGCTTAGCGTCGGACTCGATAAAGTAACCCGACATAATCTAACTATCGAAAAGCAAAATCCGAATACCTTTATCGATTTTAATGCCATCGCCAAAGGTTATGGCGTAGATGTTATTGGCTGGTTTTTAGAAAGCAAAAACATTGCTAATTATTTAGTTGAAATTGGTGGTGAAATTCGCGCCAAAGGAAGAAATATAGAAAAGCAAGCCGATTGGAAAGTAGGCGTAGAGCAACCGCATTTTGATGGCGAACAATCCATTTTAAGAGCCATCTCACTTCACGACGAATCTATGGCGACTTCAGGAACGTATAGAAAATATAAAGTAGATGAAAACGGTAATAAATATTCTCATATTATCGACACTAAAACAGGATATCCTAGTAAAACAAACTTGTTAAGTATTTCTGTAATTACAGAAGATTGTATGATAGCCGATGCGTATGCTACAGCATTTAAGGCCATGGGTGTAGATGGTGTAAGGGAATTTTTAAAAACACATCCTGAATTAAAAGTCTTTCTGATTTTTGAGAATGATAATCAAGAATTAGAAACGATGTCTTTAAATGGCTTTCCTGAGAACTAAATTTCTGCGCAGTTAGGAAACCTTTAGTTTTAGCAATGCTAATCTCTATTGAAGTATCTAAGGGTCATAATCTCAAGTATGGTAATCTAGCAGTAAGGTTTTTCAACCGTTTTTGTTAAATCACCTGATTTTTCAAATCAATAATATACCCGCCGTTTAGCGCTGTGTGATATCGGCGAATTTCTGTGAAATATTTTTAGGCTGCTAATCAGCTTTTTTTGTAAAAGAGTAGTCTATTTATGGCTTCTCTTTTTTTTATACTTCAGAATAAACTATTTCAGAAAAAACAAAGCACTTTTCAGAAAATTAGATGTCCAATTATAATTCTGAAATCATAAATTCACATATTAATAACTTTCAATTTGATAAAAGGGCTCCTTCTAAATATATTACTTTTTGTGACTCTTGTTTTACAAGGGCAAGAACCCGTATCTATTCATTTAACAGAAAAAGACGGTTTGCCAGATATAGAGTTTTATGATATTCTGGAGGACAGTAAAGGTTTTGTTTGGTTAGCGGCGGACAAAGGTTTGTATCGTTATAACGGTAGTACCTATAAAAACTACACTAATAAAGACAAAAGAGCACTTTCAGTTTTCGAACTTCAAGAAGATGACAAAGGGCGTTTATGGTGTACCAATATCTCTGGTCAGTTTTTTTATGTAGAAAACGATAAACTAATCACATTTATAGACCTTGAAGCGGAGCTTAATGCACAGCTGTCTAACTTTATTGTAACAAAAGATTACTTATTGGTCTTTGGTTTTAAATCTTCATATAAAGTAAATTTAGAAACTAAAGAAATAAGTTTACTAGATAACGAAGCGTCTTGTATAGGAAGACCAATGTTTTATAATGGGAAACTAGTTTATATTACAAATAATGGAATACTATGTAGGGATCAAAATTTTAGTGTGGTACATGAAATTCCATTTTTGTTTTCAAAACAAGAAAAAATTATTACTTCAGGATTAAAAAACAAGCCAACCATGTTTTTTAATAATAAAACTAGTTTTATTTTCTCTTATTTTAATGGAAAAAACAAGTTTCACAAATTTAATTTTGAAACTAACACAATTAAACCTGTTAAAACACCGGAAAAATTAAACACAAAAGTAATACTGGGTGTTTTTAATAATAACGAGGACCTTTGGTTTTTAACACGTTTTGGAATTTATGTTTTCGCTTATGAAAACGATGAATTTATTTATAAAAAAACACTTTTTAAAAATGAATTTATTACAAAAGTAATTGTAGATAAAAATAAAAATTATTGGTTAACAACTATTGGTAATGGTGTTTTTTTAATTCCAAATATTAATGTTTTAGAGTGGGAAATAGATAAACTTAATGCCATTACTTGTATTGCAAAAATAAATAACGATTCCATTTTATTTGGAACAGTTAAAGGTGAGGTTGGTGTTTATAACTTGAAAGAAGGCACTTACTCTATAAGCACAATTAGTAAAGATGAAGCTGTTTCTGCCATAGTTTATAATGTAAACACCAATAAGGCTTATGTAGGTTTGGATTTAGGTATTTGTATTATTTCTTTAGATGATTTTTCTTTTGAACAAGAGCTTATTTATGGCGCTATAAAGAGTTTTTCAGAGGTTGATAATAATACAAATTTGTACGCATCATATAGTAATGCAGGGTTTTTAGAGCAAAGGACGATAAATAAGTTTCCTGAAAAGTTGCGTTTTAAACGTGCTTATACTACACATTATAGCAAGCGTTATAAAACTGCTTTTGTTGGCTATTCAGATCAATTAATAGCTTATGATTCCGATTTTAAAGAATCGGCTGTTCTAAATGATGGCAGCTCTATTTTTGCTTTATCTATAACAGAAACCGAAAATGGAATGATTTGGGTTTCTACATTTAACAACGGTATTTTTGGTATAAAAAATAATGCTGTGGTTGTAAATTACACTACTAAAAACGGATTGTTATCTAACGAAACAGGTCAAATAAAAGCAGATGGTAACAACTTATGGATAACTACAGATAGAGGAATCCAACAGCTAAATGTTGAAACGCAAGAATTTAAAACATTGACAAAAGAGGATGGTATTCCTTCTTATAAAATTAATGGTATTGAAATCTTAAAAAATACCATTGTGTTTTCGTCTAACAAAGGTATTTTTAGTGTTGATAAGTTAAAAGCGTTTAAAAAAACGGCTATTCCCGAAGTCTATTTTACAAAAGTAGAAATTGATAAAAATGATACTACTATCAAGGCAGCTTACAATTTGCCATATTATAAAAATGACATAAAAATAGGTTTCAACGCTAATGGTTATAAGTCTAGAAAACATAACACATACCAGTATAGATTAGTAAGTGAAGGCGCAGAAAAAACAGATTGGGAAGTTGCAAATGCTTCTGAAAATACCGTGCCATATTATAGTTTAAAACCGGGTGATTATACGTTTGAAGTCAAACCATTTTTAGCTAATAATGATGAAACTTTATCTACAAACTCTATAAAGATTACCATAAATAAACCGTTTTGGGAAACCTGGTGGTTTTACGGACTACTATTAATAGGAATAGGCGTTTTATTGTATTGGTACTTTACAAAAAAAATAAAAAATTTGGAGGCTAATCAAAAACTCCAACTGGAAAAGGAAATTGTAAATAAGCAATTGGTTTTGTCGCAATTAGAGAATTTACGTTCACAAATGAATCCGCATTTTATTTTCAATGCTCTAAACTCTATTCAAGAATATATAGTGCTAAATGAAAAGGAATTGGCAAGTACATTTTTAGTGAAATTTTCTCGTCTTATTCGTATTTATTTAGAGCATAGCCGGAAAGATAATATTACGTTGAGAGAAGAAATAAAAGCACTAAATTTATATTTAGAATTAGAAAAAAATAGGTTCGAAGAGGCCTTAGACTATAAAATAGAGGTGGATAAAAATAGTGCTATATCTCAAATTAAAATTCCCTCATTATTTATTCAACCTTATGTAGAAAATGCTTTAAAACATGGCTTACTTCATAAAAAAACAAATAGAAAACTTTTAATTGCCTTCAAATTAAATACAGAATATAACTTACTAACCTGTGTTATTGAAGATAATGGCGTAGGTATAGAAGCTTCAAAAGAAATAAATAAAAATAGAGCATTTCATACGCCATTTGCAACTTCAGCTAACTTAAAACGCGTGGCGCTTTTAAATATAAATAGAACTCAAAAAATACATGTAACAGTCTTTGACTTAAGTAATAGTACAAGCAAATCAGGAACTAGAATAACAATAACAATTCCTATTCCTATTCAAGGTATAGAATAATCAGCAAATCAATTAAAAAATGAAAGCCTTAATTATAGATGACGAAAACAAAGCTAGACGTTTATTGCAACGCTTGCTAGAAGAAGAATGTAAAGAAATAGATGCTATTTTTCAAGCATCAGACTTATTGGAAGGTATTGCAATAATTGAAAAAGAACAGCCAGATATTGTGTATTTAGATATTGAAATGCCAAAATATTCTGGACTTCAAATTTTAGAGTTTTTTGAGGGTAAACCTGTCAGTTTTCAAATTATTTTTACAACAGCTTATAGTAATTATGCCATAGAAGCTTTTAAATTATCTGCTATAGATTACTTAATGAAGCCTATAGATGTTCAAGAACTAAAACAGGCTACAACCAAAGCCATAGAAGTGGCAAAAGCGTATACAATTAACCATAAACTCGAAGATCTTAAAAAGGCATTTAGTCAGTTGGCACTAAATAAATTAGTGGTAGAAGTTCCTAATGGTATGCTGTTTATTTCTTTTGAAGATGTTATTTTATTTGAAGCAGATGGTATGTACACAACTATATACCTTAAAGATAAAACCACAGAGCTTATTTGTAAACCCTTAAAACATTTTGTGGAGCAATTACACAATCAATCGTATTTTTATAAACCACATCGTTCTTATTTAATAAATTTAAAGCATATAAAAGCCTTTTCTAATAAAGATGGCTACCATCTTATTATGCAAAATAATAAGACGGTTCCAGTTTCAAAAACTAAAAAAGAGGAGTTTGAAACCATTATTAAACAAGTTTTTAATAATTAAGATGCGGAGTTCTTTCCATTCAGAAAAAGAGAGGGCCTTTTCAGAAAGAAGTTCGAAATTAGAGCAACTTTGAGTCGCATATTTGTTTTCATAACCCATAAATCTATTTATATTATGAAAACAAAAATACTTTTAATACTACTTTTAGTAAGTAGTTTCGCTTTTGCCCAAATTCCATTCAATGGTTTACAAGCCATGTATGAGTTTACTGGTGGTGCATTAACAGATGATGCCAATGGGAATAACTTTACACAAACAGGAACAGCATTAACCACGGAAAACGATCGGTTATTAAATGCAAACAATGCCATTAGTTTAAATGGCGATTATTTAACAAGAAGTGATATAGATTTTGGAGGTACAACCACTAATTTTGATCTAACATGGTCTTTTTGGGTGAAAACTACAACGAATACAGCAGATAGAAAAACTATTATAGACGATAGCTCAAGAAATACGATACCACATTTTGATTCTGACGATGTTGGTTATTACATATTTTTAAAGGATGGAAAAATAGCTTTTGAAAGTAGATATTACGAGAAATTTTTTAATTCTCCAGTTCAACCGGCTAGTTATGGACATGAATTTCCTGCTGTTATTGCCGATGGAAATTGGCATCATATTGTAATTTTATTTAATCCTGTCGTTATCACTGGAAATCAATATATAAGATCAAAAATTTATGTAGATGGTGTTGAAAATGCTAAAAATATAAATGGTCGGCCTATTTTTACGTCTCCAAATGCCAATGGGAATATTACGATAGGTAACAGTCGTTATAATCATTTACCAGCAATAAATAAATACACAGATAGTATTGATGACATTTATGCGTATAATCGTGAACTTTCGCAAACAGAAATAGAGCAATTAATTGGAAACTATTGTTTTGCACCAAATAGTAATTTAATTAGTGCTACTAACATAACGCAAACTAGCGCAGATATTAATATGACTGGAAGTGGCACTTATGATTTAGCATATCATAAAGCTTCCGAACCTTTTTCATCTGCGGTAATATTACCAAATGTATCGGCCACAACTAACCTATCCGGTTTAGACGTTTTTACAGAGTATCTTGTTTATTTAAGAGAACAATGTGTAATTCCTACAGCTTGGTCTAGCAGTGTTTTATTTAAAACAGAAAGACCCTTAGGAAGAGTTTATGTAAATGCAGCGGCAATAGGAACTAATAATGGGTTAGATTGGGCAAACGCTTATAACTCATTAACAAATGCTCTAGCTTTAGTGCAACCAAATGAAGAAATATGGGTAGCACAAGGAACATACAAACCAGATGCTACAAATAGGACTATTACTTTTATAATACCACAAAATGGTGTAAAACTTTATGGCGGTTTTAATGGGACAGAAACAAATTTAACCGACAGAGATTTTAGAAATAATACCACTATTTTGTCAGGAGATTTATTGGGTAATGACAACAGTGTTTTAGAATTTGTTAATGCAACAAGAAATGACAACGCTTACAATGTAATAACGGTTGTTGGAAATAATACAACTATCGATGGTTTTACAATTTCAGACGCTCATGCTAATGGTGCAACGCAAAAATCGGGAGGCGCTATTTTTAAAAGTTTTACGGTAGCCAATCTTGATATATACAATTGCATCATTAAAAACAATGTGGCATGGGAAGCAGCCGCTGGTGTTTTTGCACGATACGAAGCTAATGGTACATTAAAAGTACATCAAACTATTTTTGAAAATAACTTAGCAAATCATGGATCTGCTATATACAGTTATACAGGTGTTAATTTTACTGCCAATTTTGAAGTGGTTAATTCATTGTTTCATGGTAATGTGGCTAAAGATAATGGAGCAGCTAAAGGTTATGCAGGAAGTGCAGGATGGTTTAGAGCTGTAGAAAGTGGTTCTACAATGAATTGTAAATTAATAAATAACACCTACTCTGGAAACCAAGATTTAGGAACTGCCACTGGCCTAAATAATTTTTCAAGAGCTACCGTTGGTTTTGCATATTCAAATGGAGCATTTGTTGGAGAAGTTTCTAATTGTGTTTTTTGGGGAAACACAGCTGCAGGAGGTGCTACTGCTAAATCTATAACTGGAATTATTACTAATTTAGGACAAAATATTATGGTTAATAATAGCATTGGTCAAGATGGTTTTTCTTCAATTCCAGCTGGTAGTTTAACAAACACAATGAATGCAAATCCAATGTTTATAGATGCTTCAAACAAAGATTTTACTTTAAATTCAGGTTCTCCTGCCATAGATTCTGGCAATAACGCTAAAGTTTTAGCAGGAATGACTACAGATTTGTTAGGATACGATAGAATTTTTAATAATACCGTAGATATGGGTCCTTACGAGTATGGTGCTACTTTAGGTATGGATAATTTCGAAATGGGTAAAAGCGACATAAAACTTTATCCAAATCCAGCACATTCTATTTTAAATATTAAATCGAATTCAGTTGTAAAACAGGTAAGTG
>NZ_DATGNO010000025.1:0-42132 GCF_035306705.1 Xanthomarina sp. | reverse complement strand
TTTCGTTGCTTCCTTCAATATCATATTGTAGGTAATATAGGTTTCCTTGACGTTCTTCATAAATAACCTCTTCATCAGAAAGTGTTGTTTTAGCTTCTGGATCCCAATTTACCATTCGGTACCCACGATAAATCAAGCCTTTATTATGTAAGTCGACAAAAACCTTGATTACAGCTTCAGACATATCGTCATCCATCGTGAATTTGGTTCTGTCCCAATCGCAAGAACATCCTAATTTTTTTAGTTGTTCCAAGATAACACCACCATATTCGTGAGTCCATTCCCAGGCATGGGCTAAAAACTCATCGCGGGTTAAGTCGTTTTTATCTATTCCTTGTTCTTTTAATTTGGCAACCACTTTAGCCTCTGTAGCAATAGAGGCATGGTCGGTACCAGGAACCCAACAAGCATTTTTACCCAATAAACGAGCTCGACGTATTAAAACATCTTGAATGGTATTGTTAAGCATATGGCCCATATGCAAGACTCCCGTTACGTTTGGCGGAGGAATTACAATGGTATATGGTTCTCTTTCATCTGGTGTAGAATGAAAATAATTGTGTTTCATCCAGTAGGTGTACCATTTACTTTCTACTTGACTGGCATCATATTTTGATGGAATTTGCATACTTTGGAATAGTTTTTGAAATATAACATACAAAAGTACTTATATTTATTTTTTTGGTAAAATTATATGCATGTATAATGTCTATTTATATAAGTTTAACATAATTTGAACTGTGTTATACGTCTAAAAATTTTGCAAAATGATTAAAAAGTAACTAAGTTTACCCTCTTATAAAATCATAAAATTATGAAACATTTATTTACAGTATTGTTTATCAGTTTGTTAAGTTTTTCAGTTTCTGCTCAAGAAAAAGCAGCAAAAATTGAATTCAAAACAGATGTTATTGACTATGGAACAATAGAAAAAGGTGCTGATGGTGTGCGTGTATTTGAATTCACAAATACTGGAAATGCCCCTTTAATTATTTCTAAGGTTAATTCTAGCTGTGGTTGTACCGTTCCAAAAAAACCGGAAGGACCTATTCAACCTGGTGAAACCGGTCAAATTGAAGTAAAATACGATACAAACCGTGTTATGCCAATTAGAAAGACTATAACAGTTATCTCTAACGCAGATACTCCAACTGTAGCCTTAAAAATTAAAGGAGATGTTATTGATCCTAGCAACACAAATGTTCTTGAGAAAAAAAGCACAAGTGTTATGCAGGAATAGATACAAAGTAAAAATTTAAAAAGAACCTTGAGACATACCTCAAGGTTTTTTTATTTTTCAAAAACATCTTCCAAGTAAAGCACAAAAGTAAGTGCTACGCCTTCTCTTTCTACTTCTAATTTTATACGTTGCCCATGTTTATCGTAAAACATGTGGCTAATCTCTTGCAAGCTATACCTGTCTGTAGATTTATTGTTAATGGACACAAGCACATCTCCCAACATTAATCCAGCTTTTTCGGCTGGGGAACCTTCACGAAGTTCCACAATGGAATATGCTGGTTGCAAAGCCAGTTTATAACTGGCATTTAATACGATAGGCGTTTTGGATACATTATTATCGTCTTTTGAGAAATCGGCTTTAGCTATATAATTATAATCCTTTTGCTTTACCAATCTTACGGCGTTCTGCTCCAATTCAATACCACTTTTATTATAGCTGAAATCATCTTGAAAATGCTTGTTTTTTTTAAATGAAATTGTTTTGCTTGAATAGTCGATAATTAGGTTAAACCGCTTTAAAAGATCACCAGCAATGCTACCATTTCTATCTTTATGCTGTTTAACATAGATTAAGGATTCAGAATCTGGAAAAGAAACATTCACCTTATTTAATTTAAAATGTCTTATTGAAACTTCTTCAATTTTAGATCGCTTTCCATAGACACTGCCGGTCAAGCCATGACCCAAAAAGTCTTCAAAAAAAACATTACTGGTTTTAATCCCCAAACTATCATCTTCAAAGAGCCACAAGGCATCACTTCCTCCAGAATCTATTAGTAGTTTTACAGGAATTTGTTTCTCAGCTATTTTAACGTCTAAATAAATATAGGGTTTGTTTTTATAAAACTCCATGTTTAAGGTTTCGCAAGAACGACAGGGCTTAGCTTTGTAAACATTTGGATTTGTAAGTCTAATATATTTGGAAACATAATTTACTTCCACCACAAAATCCTTGAACAAATCGTAGCCAATAATGCCATGTAATGGAAATCCAAGTCTTGGTGCGAAATTGAGATTCGAATTGAGAACCGCATACAGTTCTTGGTCGATATTAATGGCGTCGCCAATTTTTGAAATATTCTGTGTGGACTTCAAGGCTTTAATGGCTTCTCCTTCACCCAAACCTCGTAAAAAAATAGTTTCTGTGTTTTTAATTTGAAGCGAATCGGAAATGTTTAAAAAATTAAAAATTATAGTTTTATTAACGCCCGTATCCAAAATAAAAGAGAGCTCAATACCATTAATTTCTACAGGAATGATAATCAAGTTGTTGATAAGTTTAAATCGTATTTTATCCGATTCCCTTTTATTTTGGATGACAAAGTTGCCTTGCGAAAAACTAATAGTTTGAAGGCAACATGCAAAAAATAAAAACCAAATAATTTTTTTCATATGTTAGAACATTAAAAATAGATGAAAACACGTATTCTATAAACTCAAATATGCCATAAGCTTCGGCTAGTCATACTATATAAAATCTCTTGTTAATGAAATTACGAATTCTTTTATCATCTATTTAAATTCCGAGGAATTTTTTACCAAAACTTTAAGACAATTCTTCAGACCTTTCAGATAAATTTCAGAACTTTGCGTCTTTAATAAAATCGTATCATGCCAGCAATATCAAAAAAAGGGCAAAACATGCCACAATCGCCAATTAGAAAGCTAGTACCTTATGCTGAAATGGCTTATAAACAAGGAAAAACTGTTTATCACTTAAATATTGGACAACCAGATATTAAAACCCCCGAAATAGCTTTAGATGCTGTAAGAGTGCACTCTTTAGATATTTTGGCTTACACTAGATCTGAAGGTTCTGACGAATACAGAAATAAAATCGCCAATTACTATAGTCAACACGATATCGAAGTCACTAAAAGCGATATCATTGTAACTACTGGTGGAAGCGAAGCTTTATTATTTGCGTTTGGAAGTGTTATGGATACAGACGACGAAGTTATTATTCCTGAGCCATTTTACGCAAATTATAACGGATTCTCTACAGCTTCCGGCGTGAACATTGTTCCTGTAATTTCTAAAATTGAAGATAATTTCGCATTACCTCCAATCGAGGAATTTGAAAAATTAATTACTCCAAAAACCAAAGCTATTTTAATTTGCAATCCTGGAAATCCAACTGGATACTTGTATTCCAAAGAAGAAATTAAAAAACTAGCTGACATAGTAAAAAAACACGACCTCTTTTTAATTTCAGATGAAGTTTACCGAGAATTTGTATACGATGGTGCTACCCACTACTCCATTATGCAAGAAGAAGGTTTAGCGGAACATGCCATTATGATCGATTCCGTATCTAAACGCTACAGTATGTGCGGTGCAAGAATTGGTTGTTTGGTTTCAAAAAACAAAGAAGTAATTGCTACAGCATTAAAATTTGCACAAGCTAGATTAAGTCCACCAACCTTAGCTCAAATTGCTAGTGAGGCTGCTTTGCAAACACCACAAAGTTATTTTGATAATGTTATTGAAGAATACGTAGCTCGTAGAAATACATTAATAACTGAGTTAAAAAAAATAGAAGGTGTAAAAGTGGGGCAACCAAAAGGAGCCTTTTATTGTATTGTAGAACTTCCTGTAAAAAACTCGGATGCGTTTGCACAATGGCTTTTGGAAAGTTTTGATGTTAATGGCGAAACTGTAATGGTTGCTCCAGCTGCTGGGTTCTATTCGACTCCTGGAGTTGGCTTAAACCAAATTAGGATTGCCTATGTTTTAAACCAAGATAGTCTAAAAAGAGCTGTTAGTATTTTAAAAGAAGCTCTTAAAGTTTATAAAGACTAGTGCAAATTAAACACAACATATCTTTAAAAACATATAACACCTTTGGCATAAATGCTTTGGCCAAGTATTTTATTACTATTAATAATATAGAAGAGCTAAAACAAGCTCTAACATTAGATGGTTATCCAGATATTTTTGTGCTAGGTGGCGGTAGCAACATGCTACTTACAAAAAACATTGATGCCCTTGTGTTACATCTTAACATCAAGGGCATCTCTATTATTTCTGAAGATGAAGATTTTGCTATAGTTCAAGCAAATGCTGGCGAAAACTGGCACGAATTTGTACTTTGGTGTTTGGACAACAATTTTGGCGGTCTTGAAAATCTTTCTTTAATTCCTGGAAATGTTGGTTCTGCTCCCATTCAAAATATTGGAGCTTATGGTATTGAACTCAAAGATACTTTTGTGTCTTGTCAAGCTTTGGAAATAGCTTCAAAAACCTTAAAAACCTATACCAAAGAAGACTGCAAGTTCGATTATAGAAATTCTATTTTTAAACAAGAAGAAAAAGGAAAAAACATCATTTGCAATGTGACCTTTAAACTTTCCAAAAACAACCACACCCTTCACACCTCTTATGGTTCTATTGCTAATCAATTAGCTATCATGAATATTGAACATCCCTCCATTCAAGATGTTTCGCAAGCTGTAATTAAAATTAGACAGAGTAAACTCCCAGATCCTAAAAAAATAGGCAATAGTGGTAGTTTCTTTAAAAATCCTGTTATTCCAATAGAAAGCTATTCAAAATTAAAAGAAAACTTCCAAGACATTCCAGGTTATCCCGTTTCTGAAACCGAAATAAAGGTTCCAGCAGGTTGGCTTATTGAAAAAGCTGGCTTTAAAGGAAAACAATTTGGAGATTATGGCGTTCATAAAGACCAAGCTTTGGTTTTAGTAAACTACGGAAATGCCAATGGAGAAGAAATTTTGCAATTGGCAAGATTAATCCAAAAAACAGTAAAACAGCTTTTTAGCATTACTATAGATGCCGAAGTAAATATTATTTAAATTAAAAAAAAACTCTAACTTTGGTTTTTTAAGAATACTTAACAACCTATTAAATCACCAACCTTGAGCACACCCATTGAAATGGAAATAGTTGGCTTACTCCAAAAAGGAGACAAAAAAGCCATTACCTTGCTATACGAAAATTATGCAGATGCTTTATTTGGTGTCATATTAAAAGTTTTAAACGACGAGGAATTAGCTCAAGATGCCCTACAGGAAACTTTTATTAAAGTCTGGAGAAATGCCAAATCGTATAACGCCAAAAAAGCCAAGCTATTTACCTGGCTATATCGTATTGCATACAACACGGCCATAGATAAAGTTAGGTCGCAAACAAATAAAATAAGCAAGGAAGTCCAAATAGAAGCTTCCAACGTATATATGTTAACATCTGAGAGTTTAAACCAAGATGTTATGGATATTAAAACCCATCTAAAATCCTTGGATGAAAAATATCAAATAGTAATAAATGCACTCTTTTTTGAGGGCATGACACAACAAGAAGCAAGTGATGAATTAGACATTCCACTTGGGACTATTAAATCAAGATTAAAAATTGGATTACGTGAACTGAAAAAGATTTACGATCCAGAATAAAACGAGTCATGAATGATAAAATAAATACATTTTTAAATTCTGACCTATTAGAAAAGTATCTTTTAGGTGATACAACTCCTTCTGAAACAGAAAAAGTTGAAACTCACCTTTCTGAATACCCAGAGGTTCAGAATGCCTACAACACCTTGCAAAAAAATTTAGAAATTGTTTCTAAAAGCCAAGCTGTTGATGCTCCGAAACACATTTTAAATAATATTTTAAATGAGTTGGATAACACTCCAGTTATCAATATAAAGCCAATAAGAAAATACAGAAAGTGGTACCATTTAAGTATCGCTGCTAGTTTTGCTGCCTTAATTTTTGCTGGAAGTTCGTTTGTGTTTTTTACACAAAACCAAAATTTAAAAACTGAAAACCAAAAAATTGTAGATGAAATCTACGATTTAAGAAATGATATTAGCTTAAACAACAACAAGCTAAATGATATCATGCAACAGTTTAAACAACTTAATAATCCGGAGACTGAAAAATACATCATAACCGGAAATAACCGAGCTAAAAACCTTAAAACGGTAGCCTATATCAACCCTAAAGATAAAACGTCCATGATAGACGTAGTATCCTTACCGCAATTACCAGAAGATCAACAATATCAAATCTGGGCACAAGTACAGGACAAGATGGTTAGTTTAGGGATTTTAAGTGAAACAGATAGAGAATTAAAACAAATTCCTTATACTGAAAACGCTCTAGGATTAAGTATTACCATAGAAAACAAAGGAGGCAATCAAATAGGCTCTAAAGAAAATTCAGTAGCTGAAATTGCCCTTCAAAAACACAATTAAAAAGCGCCATATCCTTTTTAGTTTAAAGCCTCACTTTTGTAAAAAAAGTGAGGCTTTATTTTTATCATCTTTCATTAAAAAATCGTAAATTTGCATTACAGTTATAAGGCTTTTTAAAACCTGCCTTAAACTTAAAAATAAGCAAACACATGAAATTACTTTTAATAACTTTAATTTTACTAGGTCTTGCCATTGCTGGTATTGCAATAAAACTTTGGGCGAAAAAGGATGGGAAATTTGCTGGAACTTGCGCCAGTCAAAATCCTGCGCTTAATAAAAATGGCGAGTCTTGTGGGTTTTGTGGTAAAACTCCAGAACAATATAGCGATTGTAACGAACCTTCACACTCATAACCCAATATGGTGATACTTGAGGTGGCATTCTACGCCTTCCTGATTGTAGTTATTATTCAAGTTGTATTCTTTATTTTTTTCTTCGGAAAATTCGCTTTTCTAAAAGACAGGAAAGAACCTTCTAAGTCCATGCCAGTGTCCGTTATTATCTGTGCTAAAAACGAAGCAGAAAATTTAAAGAAATTCCTCCTTTCAGTCATTAATCAAGACTATCCAAATTTTCAAATTGTATTGATTAACGACGCTTCCTATGATGATACTTTCGAAATCATGGAAGAGTTCGCTTTACTTCACAGTAACATCAAACTTGTTAATGTAGTAAACAACGAAGCCTTTTGGGCCAATAAAAAATACGCGCTAACACTTGGAATTAAAGCAGCAAAATACAACCATCTCCTTTTTACAGATGCCGACTGCAAACCTGTTTCATCACAATGGATTACTGAAATGACGTCTCATTTCAGTGAAAAAAAATCTATCGTATTGGGTTATGGTGCTTACTCAAAAATTAAAAAATCGTTTCTAAATAAATTAATCCGATTTGAAACCTTTCTAACAGCCGTCCAATATTTTTCGTTTGCAAAACTCGGTTTACCTTATATGGGCGTGGGTAGAAATTTGGCCTATACAAAAGAAGCGTTTTTTAATGCCAACGGATTTATGAGTCACATGTACATCCGCTCCGGAGACGACGATTTATTTATCAATCAAATTGCCACCGCACAGAATACAGAGATTTGTTATTCTTTAGAGAGCAATACAGAATCAACACCTAAAACCACATACAAAGAGTGGCTTACCCAAAAAAGAAGACATATAACTACTGCCAATCATTATAAAGCAAAACATAAAACATTATTGGCTTTATTCTATATTTCAAACATCTTGTTTTGGATTTTAGCCATCGTTTTATTAGTTACATTATTTAGATGGGAATTTGTAATTCCATTGTTTTTTATAAGAGGCATCTCTCAATTTATTGTTTATAATAAAGCCTCTAAAAAACTCAACGAAAAAGATTTATTAATTTACATTCCGGTTTTAGAACTTTTTTTAATAGCTTTCCAATTAAGTATTTTTATTAACAACTTGATATCTAAACCCAAACATTGGAAATAAAAGAAGCCATACATAAAGCCAAGCAAAATGATCAAAAATCGTTTAACTTCCTATTGGATACCTACTGGGATTATGTTTATGGTTTTCAGCTTAAACGTGTGGAAAACGAAAACGATGCGGAAGACATTACTATCCAAACCTTTTCTAAAGCCTTCGATAAAATAGCCTCGTTTAATGACAAATACACCTTTAAAACATGGCTGATAACCATTTCTAAAAATATTCACATTGATTTAGTTCGAAAGGAAAAAAGACAACCTTCTAACACCATTTCCAACGACAATGATAATTCCTTTCATGATATTTTAGACGAATCCCCTTCAGCTGAAGATAAATTGATTACTGAACAGAATTTAGCAAAACTCTTGCGCGATATTAAAAAACTCAAACCCCATTATCAAGAAGTAATCAATTTAAGATACTTTCAAGAATTAAGCTACAAAGACATTTCAAAAGAGTTGAACGAACCCATAAACAACGTCAAAGTGAAATTGTTACGAGCTAAAAAATTACTCGCGGCCATAATTAAAACCAAATCCAAATAAATTTCTTTTCAAAATACCATTTTTCTTCATCCAATTTTATTTAGCTTAAGTAGTAGTTCTTCCTTACTTTTGTATCTTTGTATCACAAAAACACTTTGTAAATGGATAGCAAAACAGCTTCAAATATCTTACCTGCAAGAGAGGCAAAACCTAAATGGTTGCGGGTAAAATTACCTACTGGTAAAAAATATACGGAATTAAGAAGTCTTGTAGATAAATATAAACTAAACACCATTTGCACTTCTGGAAGTTGCCCTAATATGGGAGAATGCTGGGGAGAAGGCACTGCAACTTTCATGATTTTGGGCAATATCTGCACCCGTTCTTGTGGCTTTTGTGGGGTTCAAACCGGACGTCCAGAAACCTTGGATTGGGATGAACCAGAAAAAGTAGCGCGCTCCATAAAACTCATGAAAATTACCCATGCTGTTTTAACAAGTGTAGATAGAGACGATTTAAAAGATATGGGAAGTATTATGTGGGCAGAGACTATAAAAGCCGTTCGCAGAATGAATCCAGAAACCACCTTAGAAACCTTAATTCCAGATTTTCAAGGTATAGAACAACATATAGATAGAATTATAGATGTGGCTCCAGAAGTGGTTTCGCATAATATTGAAACTGTAAGACGTTTAACCAGAGAAGTTAGAATTCAAGCTAAATACGACCGAAGTCTAGGTGTTTTAAAATACTTAAAAGATCAAGGACAACGCCGAACAAAATCTGGTATCATGCTTGGACTTGGGGAAACTCGAGAAGAAGTTATCGAAACCTTACACGACCTTAGAGAAAATGACGTGGATGTAGTTACTATTGGTCAATACTTACAACCAAGTAAAAAACATTTACCTGTTAAACAATTTATTTTACCAAACCAATTTGACGAATACAAGCAAATTGGATTGGATTTAGGTTTCAGACATGTAGAAAGTAGTGCCTTGGTGAGATCTTCATACAAAGCTCAAAAACATATAAATTAATGATCCATGTTGCTATAAACGGTTTTGGACGTATTGGCAGACGCGTTTTTAGATTATTGCAAGACAACAAAAACATTCAAGTTGTTGCAATAAACGATCTTGCAGACACTAGAACCTTAAGCCATCTACTTAAATACGACAGCATTCACGGTATATTTAAAGAACAAGTTTCTTTTGATGAGGGTCATGTTATTGTGAATGATATAAAAATCCCCTTCTTACATGTCAGTCATCCAAAAGACATCAATTGGAAACCATATCATGTAGACATTATTATTGAAGCTAGCGGAAAATTTAAAAGCCGGGAAGCCCTTGAACATCATATTAAAAATGGCGCCAAAAAGGTAATTTTAAGTGTTCCTCCATTAGAAGACGATATTAAAACCGTTGTTTTAGGAGTTAACAACAACATTCTTAATGGAGATGAAACCATTGTGTCCAATGCATCTTGCACGACAAACAATGCCGCTCCAATGATTGATATTATTAATAAACTTTGTGGTGTAAAACAAGCTTATATTACAACAATACATTCTTACACCACAGATCAAAGTTTACACGACCAGCCCCATAAAGATTTACGCCGTGCTAGAGCTGCAGGTCAATCCATCGTACCTACAACTACAGGTGCGGCCAAGGCATTAACTAAAGTATTTCCAGAACTCTCAGAGGTTATTGGAGGTTGTGGCATTCGGGTTCCTGTTGCCAATGGCTCTTTAACAGATATTACTTTTAATGTGGAAAGAACGGTAACTATTGAAGACATTAACAGGGCATTTAAATGGGCTTCAGAAAACAGCTATAAAGGTATTTTGGAATATACCGAAGATCCCATAGTTTCTATTGATATTGTAGGGAACACGCACTCTTGTATTTTCGATTCCCAAATGACTTCAGTGATTGGAAACATGGTAAAAATAATTGGTTGGTACGATAATGAAACAGGATATTCTAGCAGAATTATTGATTTAATTTGCGATATGTCGATAAAAAAGTAACTTTTATCGAATAAATATTTATATTTGTTTTTAATAGTTAACTAAAAAATGTCCCGATTCAACAATTACATAGCTGCTATTATACTGTTGTTGAGCTTTAGCGCTTCATCTCAAACTTCTATGGATGAAGATCCTGAAACCATCCAAAACACCATCGACTATCGTATTAATCAAGCCCAAAAAGATATTGATAAAAATGCCTATTTTGAAGCTCAAGAAAAATATAATGAAGCTTTAGAACTGGCAATTAAAATTGACAATAAGAAAAGTATTGGCATTATTTATTCCAAAATAGGAAAGCTGCAATATAATATTGAGGAACCCGACGAGGCTATAAAATCCCTAATTAAAGCCAACGAAGTACAACGTTTTGCGAAAGATGATGTCAACCTTGCGGAAACATATAAAATCCTTGGAAATGTTTATATCGGTAAAAAACAATACCAACAAGCATTGGATTACTATAAATCTTCCAAAACACTTTTCGAACAAGAGGGTTTAAACAATTTTGTAGCTGAAGTCCTTTTATACGAAGGCACCACTTACATACAATTAAAGGAGTATGAGCTTGCAAAATCGCACTTATCAAAATCTATGGCAATAGCTAAAAGATACGATTTAGAGAAGATTTTAAGTAGCTCGAAAATTAATTTAGGAACAGCACTTTTATACCTAGGAGAAAAAGAAGCTGCTCTGGATCAGGCTAATGAAGGTATAAAAATAGCCCAAGCGCATAAATTTAACAACATACTAAACGAAGGTTATCTAATTCTAAGCGACTTAAGCCAAGAAACTGGAAACCACAAACTAGCTAACGAGTATTTAAAAAAACACATTGCATTAAACGATTCGTTATTAACCCTTAAACGAAGTAGTTTATCGCAAGAAAAAAGATTGCAACTACTTATTAATAACCAAACGGAATATCAAAAAAAGCAATTGGCCGATTTAGAAGAACAAAAAGCTGCCAACAATTTAAACAAGTTAACCACCATTTTAAGTATTGCGTTAATTACTATTTTATCCTTATTAACCTTATCTCTATATAAAAACAACAACATAAGGTTGAAAACAAATAACATGCTGCACAAAAAAAATGCGGAGTTAATTGTTTCTAAAGAAAAGGCTGAACTAGCTTCCAAAACTAAAGCAAACTTCTTGTCCACAGTTACTCACGAATTAAGAACGCCGCTTTATGCTGTAACCGGGCTCACTAATATGTTGTTGGAAGAAGATCCTAAACCAGACCAAATTCAGCATTTAAAATCGCTAAAATTCTCTGGGGATTACTTATTGACTTTTATTAACGACATCCTTCAAATCAATAAAATTGAAGCCAATAAGGTAGACATAGATCCAGAAGCCTTTAGTCTTAAAAAGAAAATGACAAATATTATTGCAGCCTTAAACAACTCGGCAGCAGATAATAATATTAAAATCCATTTGGAATACGACCCTCAACTTCCTATGAATTTCATGGCAGATCAAATTAAAATATCACAAATTTTAATTAATTTAGTTGGAAATGCCATCAAATTCACAAAAGATGGAGACATCTGGGTACGTGCTATTTTTGCTGGGAAAGCAGACGACATCTATCGAGTGAAATTTGAAATAGAAGATAACGGAATTGGAATTAGCCAAGAAAAGCAAAACCAACTTTTCGAAAGTTTCTCTCAAGGTTCTATTCAAATAAACAGAAAATATGGCGGAACTGGATTGGGATTATCGATTGTAAAAGGCCTGATCCAAATTCTAAAAGGAACTATTTCTTTAAAAAGTGAACTTGGAAAAGGATCAAAATTCAGTTTTGAATTACCTTTAAAATATGCCGAAAAAGTAGAAACACATGAAGAAATACAATACTTTAAAGATATTAATGAAATCGACTTAAAAGACATTAATATTTTAGTTGTCGAGGATAATAAGATCAATCAAATGATTACCAAGAAAATCCTTAACAAAATGAAACTAAATTGCGACGTGGTTGATAATGGCGAGGATGCTGTAGAGATAGTTAAACACAAGGATTACCACGTTATCTTAATGGACATCCATATGCCTGGAATTAGTGGCTTAGAAGCTACTAGAATTATTCGAACCTTTAATAAAGACATTACCATTTTTGCACTTACTGCTGTAACTCTTGAAGATAAAATGCATGAGTTTGATGAAGCTGGATTTGACGATATTATCTCAAAACCATTCAAGCAAGAAGATTTCGAAAAGAAACTTTACGACGCTTTAATCCAACAAGATTCGCAAACGGTTTAAGTCCGTACAAAGTTTAAAATCTCCTTATTAAATACCTCCGGATTGTCTATGGAAACTTCTATAGGAAGATAAAATAATTTATCCTTTAATTGAATGTTATCCTTTAAACGCATATAATCTTTTTCGGTTGTAAGAATACATTCCAATTTCGCTAAATTAGCAAGCTCCTTCTCAGAGAAACTATGATGATCCTTAAAGTTCAAATGCTTAAACTCTAATTTATTCATCTTTAAATACGCTATTAATGGACTCGGATTTGCAATTCCTGTAACCAAAGTAAACGGTTTCAAATCGGTTAAACTCACATTCTTTGTAGCTGAAATCACTTCCTTAGAATAGTTAATAGAACTAAAAAACACCAACTGATTTGCCTCAGAATGCAATTTCATTTCAATCTGTTCCTTTTCTTGAGAAGACAAGCCTATCGGACATTTTGTAACTACAATAACATGAGCTCGTTTAGCGCCACTTTTAGGCTCTCTTAAATTACCAGTGGGCAAAACAAAATCATTACAATACAAATCACCATAAGCAGTTAGAAGGATGTTAAATCCAGCCTGTACTTTTCTATGCTGAAAAGCGTCATCCAACAAAATAACATCAGGTTTGTTATTCAAACTTTGTAAGTTTTCAATACCATTCAGCCTACTCGCATCTACGGCCACAAAAATATCTTCGCCAAATTTATTATAAAACTGAAAAGGTTCGTCTCCAAGAGTTTTAGCAGAATCGGTTGCATTCGCCAATTTAAAGCCATCAGTTTCACGTTTGTATCCTCTGCTTAAAGTTGCCAGTTTGTAATCGGTTTTCAGTAAACGGATTAAATATTCAATCATGGGGGATTTCCCAGTTCCTCCAACACTTAAATTTCCTACGCAAATAACAGGAAATGAATAAGATTTACTTTTTTTCCAACCAAAATCGTATAATTTATTTCTGGTCCAAGTCACTAAAAAGTAAATTGGAACAATAGGAAACAAGATGTAGCGTAAGAATTTCATTAAAGCGAATTTAAATATTTTATCTTTGTTTGAAACTTAATAACATAAAATTATGATAGTTCAAGATGTCATAAATCATATTGAAACACTTTCACCTCTAGCCTATGCCGAGGATTTCGACAATGTTGGGCTACTCGTTGGAGATAAAAACAGCAAATTAACAGGTGTTTTGGTAACCTTAGACACTTTAGAAGCTGTAGTTGACGAAGCCATTGCAACCAACTGCAACCTAATTGTTAGTTTTCATCCCATTATTTTTAAAGGCTTAAAAAAGCTAACAGGAAAAAGCTATGTGGAGCGCGTTGTTATGAAAGCCTTAAAAAACGACATTGCTATTTACGCCATGCATACAGCTTTGGACAACTCCATTTTAGGGGTCAATAATATGATTTGTGAAAAGTTAGGTCTAAAAAACCGAAACATATTGATCCCACAATCCCAAACCATAAAAAAACTCATCACTTTTGCGCCAAAAAATGAAGCAGAAAAATTGAGAAATGCCTTATTTGAAGCTGGAGCAGGAAGCATAGGCAATTACGATAACTGCAGTTTTAACACAGAAGGTTTTGGCACTTACAGGGGAAACGAAGATTCTAATCCAACCATAGGAAAAAAAGGAGAAACTCACCAAGAAGCAGAAACGCAAATTTCCATAACCTTTCCAAAACACTTGGAATCCCAAATTTTAAAGGCACTTTTCAAAACGCATTCTTATGAAGAAGTTGCTTATGAAATTACTACGCTTGAAAATAAAAACCAACATATAGGCATGGGAATGATTGGAGTGCTGGAAAATGCACTATCTGAAAAGGACTTTTTACAACTTCTTAAAACCAATATGACAGCTGAAGGTATCAGACATTCAAAATTACTTGGAAAAAACATCAAAAAAGTAGCTGTTTTAGGAGGTTCCGGAAGTTTTGCAATTGCAGCCGCAAAAGCTGCAAAAGCAGACATTTTTGTGACGGCAGATTTAAAGTACCACGACTTTTTTACAGCTGAAAACCAGCTTGTTTTAGCCGATATTGGTCATTATGAAAGTGAACAATTCACAAAAAACCTTTTAGTTGCATATCTTACAAAAAAAATCACTAATTTTGCAATCGTTTTATCAAAGACAAACACCAATCCTGTTAAGTATTTTTAAACTATGGCAAAAAAGAAAGAAGCAACTGTAGAAGAGCGTTTAAGAGATTTATACGACTTACAACTTATCGATTCTCGTATCGATGAAATTAGAAATGTTCGTGGAGAACTTCCTTTAGAAGTTCGTGATTTAGAAGATGAAGTTGCGGGACTAAACACCAGATTAGAAAAACTAGAATCTAGCTTAGAGTCTATAGACAATCAAATTAACGGTAAAAAGAATCTTATTGAAGAATCTAAATCGTTAATAAAAAAATACAGCGAGCAACAAAAAAACGTTAGAAATAACAGAGAATACAACTCCATTACCAAAGAAGTTGAATTCCAAGAATTAGAAATTGAACTTGCTGAAAAACACATTAAGGAATTTAGAGTTCAAATTGATCAGAAAAAATTAGTAATTGCTGAAACTAAAGAACGTTTAAAAGCGCGTCAGTCGCACTTAAAACATAAAAAGAGCGAATTGGACGCTATTTTAGCCGAAACTGAAAAAGAAGAAGTTGCTTTAATTAAAAAATCTGAAGAATATAGATCTAGTATCGAAGAGCGTTTAGTAAAAGCGTACATGCGTATTAGAACGAATGTTAAAAACGGACTTGCAGTTGTAGCTATTGAAAGAGGTGCCTCTGGTGGATCTTTCTTTACTATTCCACCACAAGTACAAATGGAAATTGCATCTCGTAAAAAAATCATTACTGATGAGCATAGCGGACGTATTCTTGTTGACGCTGTTTTAGCTGAAGAGCAAAAGGAGAAAATGCAGAAAATGTTTTCTAAACTATAATTTAGTATAGAATATAAATTTAAAGCCTTCATTTTTATGAGGGCTTTTTTTATTTAAAATATTTGGTATTTATTATAAGGTTCTTAATTCCATTCCGACCAACTTTAAAATAGAAATAATGTTAAACATAAATTCCGTAGTCTCCACTTTTTTAATTGTACTGTTTTTTAGTTGCAATAACATGGCGCAACAAAACCCAGAACAACAAGCTATAATAAATGCAAAAGCTACTCAGGTCCCTTTGCAAAACGGGAAAGCTAAAGCCTATTTTGCCAGTGGTTGCTTTTGGTGTGTAGAAGCCATTTACGAAAGTGTTTATGGTGTGGAAGAAGTTGTTTCTGGATATGCTGGAGGACACACAAAAAATCCTACATATGCGTCTAGTAACACAGGAAGAACTGGACATGCCGAAGCAGTTGAAGTTATTTACAATCCAGAGTTAATAAGTTTCTCCACCTTGGTTGATGTGTACTTTGGCTCTCAAAATCCGACACAGGTAAATGGACAAGGTCCAGATCACGGTTCGCAATATCGCTCCATTATATTTTATCAAAATAACGAGCAAAAAAAAATTATAGAAACTAAAAAAGAAGAATTATCTAAAAAGTTACATGCAACTATTGCTGCTGAAGTTTATCCGTTTACCAAGTTCTGGGTTGCAGAAGATTATCATCAAAACTACGAGAAACTTAACCCTGAAAATCCGTATGTACAAAATGTATCCATTCCAAGATTGAATAAATTCAAGGCTAAATTTCCTGAATTGTTAAAGGAGAATAAAAAATAAACCTATTTGTAATTTACTTCTTTGTGGCTTTTATCTCAAACATTAAAGGATAGAGCTTGTCTTTTGTAACAAACATTCCAGATTCATTTTCAGTTAAATCTGGCAAGACGTTGTACGGACTTTCATTATATTCATTTAAATAGTCTATATGCAAGCCAGCTTCTGTTAATGCATTAACTACTTCACTTAAGCCATGGTTCCAACCGTATTCCTTACTTATCATTTTCGATTCGGTATTGGCGTACGTACCTTCGTATTCTTCATAAATAACCTCTTCCTGCATATAGCCATATTTCATAACAGGTTTCCCTTCTAAATAATCGAACATCCAAACTATGGGATGAAATTCGACCATATAAAATATACCTCCCTTTTTTAACCGTTCAAAAATCATTTTTCCCCAAGGTTTTAAATCGGGCAACCAACCAATTACACCATAACTGGTAAAAACAATGTCGAAAGTTTCTTTTATAAAATCTGAAGTATCTAACACATTGCAACACACAAATTGCGCGTCTAATTTTAGCTCTTTATTAAGCGATTGGGCCAATTTAATACCTTCATCACTCAAATCCACGCCAGTACAAGTTGCTCCCAATCTGCTCCAACTCAAAGTGTCTTGCCCAAAATGACATTGCAAATGCAACAAGGTTTTTCCTTTTACATTTCCTAGAGCCTTTATTTCATAAGGCATTAACGACGATTGTCCCTTTTTAAAAGCTTCAAGTTGATACATGTTGCTTTTTGAATGAATTTTCACTTTTTCATTCCAAGTCGCTTTATTGGTGTTAAAGTAAGAATCGAAATTGTCCATAGCTCGAAATTTTGAATAGCTAAGATATTATATAATTTCAAAAGATAAATTCAAGAAATCTATTTTTAGTATCTTAGCTAAATAAGATTATGAAAAACCTAAACCTCATTATTGTCCTTCTTTTACTTTTTTCCGCTTGCAAGTCGGATAAAAAAGAAGCCGTTTCAGAATTAGAAACAAGTCTCACAGATGCTGAAAAAATAGCTCATGCATACGGAATTAATAACTGGAATAACGTAAAAGAGATTGCCTTCACCTTTAATGTTGATAAAGACAGTACACATTTTGAACGCTCCTGGATTTGGCAACCAAAAACAAACCAAGTGACATTCATTTCAAAAAACGACACCATCCATTACAACCGAACCCAATTAGATAGCACTGTTATCAATACAGATAAGGCTTTTATAAACGATAAATATTGGTTGTTAGCACCATTTAATTTAGTCTGGGACGAAGGAATAACCATTTCAACTCCCTTGGAGGAAATAAGCCCAATAAGCAAGAAATCTCTCAATAAAATAGCTGTTACTTATTCCAACGAAGGCGGCTACACTCCAGGAGACGCTTACGATCTTTATTACAATTCCAATTATATTATTAAAGAATGGGTGTATAGAAAAGAAAACGCCAAGGTTCCAACTATGATTACTACTTGGGAAAACAATACCAACTTTAACGACATTATAATTTCCTTAAACCATGTGAAAGCAGATGATAATTGGGAGTTGTTTTTTACAAATGTGTCAATAAAATGAGCGTAGAAACATCCAAACCTACAATATCAACGTATATATAGTATAAGTTTTCCGCTATATGCGTCTATATATATTTAAAGCGCTTCCACTAAAATAGTGGAAGCGCTTTCTCTTTTTATAAACTGATACTTTTTTTAACCTAAAAAAGACATCTGATAGAAAATAATCATTAAAATATGTATCACTTTTCATGAGAATCTTTCATGCTACAAAAGTCGGAATTAATTCAAATAACTCTTCAAAATTTATTATAACTGTCATTATCTAATCCTTCATTCCTAAATTTATAATTCTTATTTTTGTTGGAAACAGAAAAACAACACACTTTGTCCAACTATAAATCAGGTCTTCAATACGCTAAGGAACAAGACCAAAATGATGCTTTAGCATCTTACAGAAACCAATTTCATATTCCAAAAGACAAAGATGGAAACCCTTGGTTATACTTCACTGGAAATTCTCTTGGATTACAACCAAAAAGTACCCAGAAATACATTCAACAGGAATTAGACGATTGGGCAAATCTAGGTGTAGAAGGTCATTTTGAAGCAAAAAATCCTTGGATGCCCTACCATGAATTCCTTACCGAATCCATGGCAAAAATAGTTGGTGCAAAACCCATTGAAGTGGTTACCATGAATACCTTAACAACCAATTTACATTTGTTAATGATATCATTCTACCAACCTACAAAAACAAAATATAAAATTGTTATTGAGAGTGACGCCTTTCCTTCGGATAGATATGCCGTGCAAACCCAATTGGAATTTCATGGTTTTGATGCCAAGGAAGGTTTGATAGAATGGAAACCTAGAAAAGGCGAAGAACTTCTAAACATGGACGATTTGGAAAGCATACTTGAAGAACAAGGAGATGAGATTGCTTTACTGTTAATTGGAGGTGTTAATTATTACACCGGACAATATTTAGACATCAAAAAAATTGCTCAATTGGGCCATGCAAAAAACTGTATGGTTGGAATAGATCTAGCCCACGGCGTTGGAAATATTAAATTAGAACTTCATGATTCTGGAGTGGATTTCGCCGCTTGGTGCACTTATAAATATTTAAATTCAGGACCTGGAAGTTTAGGGGGTTTATTTGTTCATGAAAAACACGCACATAATAAAAAACTAAAGCGCTTTGCGGGCTGGTGGAGCCATAATAAGGCCACTCGTTTTAATATGCGTCAACCCCTGGATGTTATTCCAGGAGCAGAAGGCTGGCAACTTAGTAATCCGCCAATTTTATCCATGGCTGCTATTAAAGCTTCTTTGGATATGTTTAATGAAGTTGGCATGGATGCGCTTCGAGAAAAATCTGAAAAACTAACAGGATATTTCGAATTTTTACTAAACGAAATGAATACCGATAAAATTAAAATTATCACACCTTCAAATCCTAAAGAAAGAGGCTGTCAGCTCTCCATCCAATTAAAAGATGCTGATAAAAGCTTACATAAAAAATTAATGGATGCACATATTAGCACAGACTGGCGAGAACCAGACGTCATACGCTGTGCACCAGTACCACTTTATAATACGTATGAAGATGTATATAGAATGGTTGAGAAATTAAAAGAACTTTTATAATAACTTGGCATTTGTAAAGAAGTAATAAATCCTAAGAAAGATACTTCGAGGAAATTCAATATGGCAAATAATATAAGTAAAACCCATCTTCATGGGAATGACACATATGAATAAACAACAAAACATATTAATCATTGGAGCAGGACTTTGCGGTAGTTTACTAGCATTGCGTTTAGGCCAAAGAGGATATAACGTAACCCTAATGGAAATGCGTCCAGATTTACGAAAAGTAGACATTAGTGTTGGGCGATCCATTAATTTGGCGCTTTCAGATCGAGGCATTAAAGCCATGAAGCTAGTAGGTCTTGAGGAAAAAGTAAAGCCCTTATGCATTCCTATGAATGGACGTATGCTTCACGACTTAGAAGGCAATACCATGCTAGCACCTTATAGTGGTCGCGAACACGAATATATCAATTCCATTTCACGTGGACTTTTAAACGGTTTACTTTTAGATGAAGCCGAAAAACACGACAACGTAACCATTCTTTTTAATAAAAAATGTGAAACGGTCGATTTTGAAAACACCACAGCTCTATTTACGGATACGGAATCCAATAAGCAGTTTGTTGAAGATGCCGATATTATTATTGCTACCGATGGCGCTGGTTCTGCCATGCGAAACAGTTATTATTTAAGTAAAAAATTCCTGTTTAGCTTTTCACAAGATTGGTTATCTCATGGCTACAAAGAGCTTTGTTTCCTTCCTAATGAAAATGGAGGTTATAAAACCTATAAAAATGCGCTTCATATTTGGGGACGTGAAGATTTTATGGTAATTGCTTTACCCAATTTAGATGGTAGTTTTACAGTTACCCTATTCTTGAGTTTTGATGAAGGCGAATACAATTTCAATAACTTAACAACGAAAGAACGTGTTTTGGAATTCTTTAACAAATACTTTAAAGATGCTTTAGATCTGATGCCAAATCTAATAGATGACTTTTTTACAAACCCTACTTCTCCACTCGGAACTGTAAAATGTTCGCCATGGCATTATAAAGGAAATACTTTATTAATGGGAGATGCTGCACATGCCATCGTACCTTTTTACGGACAAGGGATGAATGCCTCCTTTGAAGATGTAGTAGAATTCGACAAGGTTCTTGATGAAAATCACAACGATTGGGAAACCATGTTCAAAGTATATGAAAAATCACGGAAAAAGGACACAGATGCCATAGCCGATTTAGCAATCGATAATTTCCACGAAATGAAAGGGCATGTCAATCATACCAATTTTAGAGAAAAACGCAGTTTGGAAATGGCCTTTGAAAAAACATTCCCAAACGAGTATTCTTCAAAATACTCCTTAGTAACTTTTAATGAAAATATAAGTTACAGAGAAGCCTTATTAAAAGGACGTGCGCAAGACAAAGCTATTTTAAATATGTTGGCAGATGGAGACATCCAAAATATTAACAATCTTACAAACGACGAGTTGAAAATGACTTTGGATAAAGTAAGAGCAGCAACCCTAGCTATTATAGAAGATGACAGGATTGCTGGCCATGCTTAAAACTCTTTGTTTTTAAGAGCTAGAAAATATAATTAAATAACAAAATACTCTTAACTGCCCGATTAAGAGTCTCTCCCCTTTTGGGAGATTAAGAAGGGATAATTATGAGCAACAATAAAAAAGAAGTTTCTTCTTCCGAAGGGACTAAAGTAACTCCAAGAGGTGCCTATCCAATTACAAAACGCGTGGGAGATTTTATCTTCGTTTCTGGAACAAGTTCTAGAAGAGCAGATAATACCATTGCTGGTGTGGATATTATTGATAATATGGGAACCAAATATTTAAATTCTGAAGTTCAGACACGAGAAATAATATTAAATATTGAAAGAAATTTAGCTAAAGAAGGTGCTTCCTTAAAGGATGTGGTAGATGTAACCTCTTTTTTAGTAAACATGAACGACTTTGCTGGTTACAATAAAGCCTATGCCGAGTTTTTTGACAAGGAAACTGGACCAACTAGAACAACGGTTGCTGTGCACCAATTACCTCACCCAGATCTGGTGGTCGAGATTAAAGTGATGGCATATAAGAAAAAAGACTAAAAGAACTAAGGCCAGAGAAAATAGACTCAATGCATCACTATTCTTTTGTATTTTATCAGTAAATAAAATGAACATAAAAAACTACATAAACGGTAATTTCCACAATCCAATTCAAAACAATTGGCTGAATAATTATAACCCTTCAAATGGTGAGGTTTATGGGCAAATACCAAACTCTTCAAAAGAAGATGTAGAAAACGCATATATTGCTGCAAAATCTGCTTTTCCTACTTGGTCTCAAACCACTTTGGAGGAACGAAGTAGAATTCTCATTAAAATTTCAGAATTATTAGAATTAAATTTACAACGCTTTGCAGAGGCAGAAAGCAAAGACAATGGCAAACCTATTAGTTTGGCCAAAACGGTCGATATTCCCCGAGCAGCTAGTAATTTTCGCTTTTTCGGAAATGCCATTACACAATTCTCTAGTGAAAGTCATGAAAGCGTTGGTCTGGATGCCATTAATTACACTTTACGTCAACCCATAGGAGTTGTAGGTTGTATTTCACCATGGAACCTCCCACTCTATCTCTTTACTTGGAAAATAGCACCGGCCATTGCTGCTGGAAACTGCGTGGTTGCCAAACCTAGTGAAGTGACACCAATGACCGCTTATTTACTAGGAGAAATTTGCAACGAAGCCGGTTTACCAAAAGGCGTTTTAAATATAGTTCATGGATTAGGAACCACCACAGGGCAAGCAATCATCGAACATCCAGATATAAAAGCTATTTCCTTTACTGGAGGTACTGCAACTGGAGCACATATTGCAAAAATAGCAGCACCTATGTTTAAAAAATTATCATTGGAATTAGGTGGGAAAAATCCAAACATCATTTTTGCAGATTGCGATTATGAGGATATGTTAGAAACAACGGTTCGCTCATCATTTGCTAATCAAGGACAGATTTGCTTATGTGGCAGCCGTATTTTTGTGGAAGGTTCCATTTATGAAAAATTCAAGAAAGATTTTGTAAAAAAAGTGAAGGATCTTAAAGTGGGGCATCCTTCAGAAGCATCTACAAACATTGGTGCGTTAGTATCTAAACCTCATCTTGAAAAAGTGATGGATTATATAGAAATTGCCAAACAAGAAGGCGGGAAAATTCTTTGTGGCGGAAATAAAGTCATTATAAAAGACTTTGAAAATGGTTATTACTTAGAGCCAACGGTAATTGAAGTTCCTAATGATGATTGCCGCGTAAATCAAGAAGAAATTTTTGGACCAGTAGTTACCATCATGCCCTTTAATCGTGAAGATGAAGTGCTTCAAATGGCAAACAAAGTAAAATACGGCCTATCGGCCACATTGTGGACAAACGACTTAAAACGAACCATGCGCATGAGCCACCAATTACAAGCTGGAATTGTTTGGGTAAACACTTGGATGATGCGCGATTTAAGAACACCTTTTGGAGGTGTAAAAGCATCAGGCGTTGGGCGTGAAGGAGGTTTTGAAGCTTTGCGCTTTTTTACAGAAGCTAAGAATGTTTGTATAAAATACTAATAAAAAGAACATAGAAAAAAGGCAAAAGAACGTAGATCAATACAGTCTATTCTCTTTATTCTTTTCTCTTTTATCTCAAAAACATGAATTTAAACTTAAACAACAAATACGCATTAGTCTGTGGTAGCACAGCTGGAATAGGAAAAGCAACCGCCATGTCTTTGGCTTCTGAAGGCGTAAAAGTTACCTTAATTGCCAGAAACGAAAACAAACTAAAAGCAGTTTTATCTGAATTACCTCAAAAAGGAAATCACGACTATATTGTGGCAGATTTTTCAAACCCAGAAGAATTAAAAACAAAAGTATCCGATTATATTTCTAAAAATCACGGATTTCATATTTTGGTAAATAATACTGGAGGACCTAAAGGCGGACCCGTTTTTTCAGCAGACTTAAACGAATTTGAAAGCGCGTTTACACATCATTTAAAATGCAATCATGTGTTGGCACAAGCGGTCGTTCCTTTTATGAAAGAAGCAGGTTACGGACGTATAATCAATATTATTTCCACTTCGGTAAAACAGCCTTTAGACGGGCTTGGGGTTAGCAATACCATTCGTGGTGCGGTAGCCAATTGGAGCAAAACTTTAGCAAATGAGCTAGGTTCCTTCGGAATTACAGTAAACAATGTCCTTCCTGGAGCCACAGGAACCGAACGTTTAACTGAAATTATAAAAAACAAATCGGCTAAAACAGGAAATACGGAAGAAGAAGCGGCCCATGCCATGAAACAAGCTGTGCCAGCGAAACGTTTTGCCAAACCAGAAGAATTAGCTTATGCTGTTACTTTTTTGGCCAGCGAATGCGCTAGCTACATTAACGGAATTAACCTTCCTGTTGATGGTGGAAGAACAAAAAGTCTCTAGTTCATCCATAAGGAAATTTGAATGGATTATATTATCTTTATGTTTTAAAGAATTGTTTAATAACAACTCAAATACCCAGTTTGAGTTTCTCCCCTTAGGGAGATTAAGAGGGACCACTCATGAGCAAACTCGTATCCCCATTAAATTTCAAAGCTTGGATTGAAGAAAATAGACATCTTTTAAAGCCACCCGTTGGAAATAAAGTTGTTTGGAAAGATGGCGATTTTATTGTCATGGTTGTTGGGGGACCAAATAGCAGAAAAGACTATCATTACAATGAAACACCTGAATTTTTCTATCAAATTGAAGGTGATATGGTTTTAAAAGTGATTGATGAGGGCAAGCCAAAAGACATTCATATTAAAGAAGGAGACATTTTTTTATTACCTCCTAAAGTCCCACATTCCCCACAGCGTAAAGCTAATACAGTTGGATTGGTAATAGAATATCCAAGAGAAAAAGGTATTCAAGATGCCTTACTTTGGTTCTGTGAAAACTGCACGACCAAACTGTATGAAGAAGATTTTACAGTTGAAAATATTGAAACCGACATGCCAAAGATTTTCGATAAATACTACAGCGATAAAGACAAACGAAGCTGCCCTAATTGTGGAGAAGTCATGCAACCACCAAAAAAAGTACAGTTAGAAGATTAGTTGGTATAAATTAATTAAAAGAAAGAGGTGCTTTTTCAAGCTCTGTTTGACATATGAAAGAAAAACGTAAATTAAGAATAAACGGTCACTCCCACTTACTTCCTTACCCGGAAGAAATTCCACAGTTTATGAAAGACAAAGGGATTTTTTGGGTGGATAAAGACAGGAAATTCATGCTTCAAAAAGACTGGAGTCGTCCTGTTACGGATTCTAGTTTCTTCTTGGATGACAAATTAACTTGGATGGATCGATTTAAGATTGACCATGCTGTGGTTCTAAATTTGTCGCAATTGTACGGAAACGGTTTACGTGTGGAAGAAATGAAACAAGCTTTACGTTTCCAAAACGATTTTAATGCGAAAATCCAACGTGAAAACCCAAGCAGATTTACTTGTGGTTTTGTAGTTCATCCTGGATTTGTTCGTGGTGCATGTTGGGAAATCGAGCGCTGTGTGGAAGAATTAGGGATGCAGCTACTTTGTTTACCTACCCATTATATGGATACCATTGGAACTTGGCGTTGTATTTTCGATGAAGAAAACGAACCTATTTTCGAAATGGCAAATAAATACAATCTCGCCGTTGAAATCCATCCATACGATGGAGAGAAATTTATTAAATTAGAAAATATCTCTTGGCGTTTTCATTTAATTTGGATGTTGGCACAATGCGCAGATGCCTATCACTTCTTAACATTAAACGGATATCAAGACAAATACCCTAATATGCGAACTTGTTTTGCTCACGGAGGACAATTAGCGCAAATTAACTTGGGAAGACGTATTCAAGGTTTTGATGGCAGACCAGATTTATTTGAAGGGAAAAGTCACCCAAGAAAAGCCGTAGGCCATAAAAACATCTTTTTTGACACGTTGGTACACGATACTGGGGGCTTGGAGTTATTAATAAAAAATCAAGGCTCGAAACAAGTGTTAATGGGATTAGACGATCCATATCCTTTAGGGGAAATGGAAAGCACAAAGCAATCGTCCTATCCTGGAAAAATTTTAGATTTAGCCGTAGAACGTAAAATAATCACTGAAGTTGATCGAGATGCCATTTGGGAAGACAACGTGATTCAGTGGTTATGTGGCGATGATGAAGCCGCTAAACAGAAATTGATTAATAGAATATTATCCTAAGTTAAAAAAAGACCTTTCAATCCCAAAAATATCGGGCTAAAACCTGAAAGGTCTCATTCATATTATGCACTTCCTACCTGAAAAAATAGATGAATATGTCGTTGCTCATTCTGAAAAAGAACCAGAATTATTAAAAGAGTTAACACGAGAAACCTATCAAAAAATATTACAACCTATCATGCTAAGTGGCCCCTATCAAGGTCGGGTTTTAAGTATGATTTCGAAATTAATTAGGCCTAAAACTATTTTAGAATTAGGCACCTTTACAGGTTATGCTACTTTGTGTTTAGCTGAAGGTTTACAAACTCAAGGCGAAATACACACCATTGATGTCAACGAAGAATTAGTGGATTTTCAACGTAAATATTTTGACAGATCCAACTACGGAAACCAAATCCATCAACATTTAGGAAACGCTTTAGACATAATTCCAGCTTTGGACAAAACCTTTGATTTGGTTTTTATAGATGCCGATAAACCAAACTATTCCAATTACTTTCACCTAATTATAAACAAACTAAATCCAGGTGGCATCATCATCTCCGATAATGTGCTTTGGCATGGAAAAGTAGTTGAAGAGTTAAACCCTAAGGACCTTTTAACCAAAGCCCTTTTGGCATACAATACGTTATTGAAAAATGATGAAAGAATAGAAAGTGTCATGCTTCCAATAAGAGATGGCTTGACAATTAGCAGAAAGAAATAAAATTCCTTCGAAAGCAAAAATCCATTTTTCTAAAACAGCCAAATTGTACGAAAGTCCTATAAATAATTGAAAAATAACATAACTTCATTTTAAAACAAAAACCCGAGTACGATGCTTTTTATAAAAGGAAGATTGATTATTATTAGGAAAAATAATAGTTTTATTTTATGTTTATATTATAGGTGCTCAACTAGAGTTTTCTCTTGAATGTTTCTGATGATTTTTTGGAAAAACTCGTAGTCGTCATAAGGCTTAATTATAATATCATCAAATCCAGAAGATAACACTTGTCCTTTTACCTCCTCTATGTTTGAAGCTGTAAGCGCAATGATTGGTGTTTCAGTATCAAAAGTTCTAATAGTCCTAGTGGCTTCAAAACCATCCATTACAGGCATGTTTAAATCCATTAATATTAAATCATATTTCTTGCTTCTAACCGCATCAACGGCCAATAAACCGTTTTCTACAATATCACTTACATAATTCTCTTTTTTTAGAATGTTTTGAGTTACAATCTGGTTGATTTTATTGTCTTCTACAATAAGAATGCTTTTCCCACTAGTTTCTTCAATACGTTCTTTAAAATATCTTTTTCCTTCTCGAGCTATTCTTGCTTCATGATCAATTTTAAAAGTAATATTAAAAGAAAACTTACAACCCTGACCCTCATCACTTAAAAGCTCTACTTGACTTCCAAATAGTTCAATTAAATGTTTAGCAATGGAAAGTCCTAAACCTGCACCTTGATAATTATTAGCATGCTTTCTGTCTAGTTGGGAAAAGTTATCAAAGATGACTTTTTGTTTATCTTTAGGAATTCCAGGGCCATCATCAATTACTTCAAACCGAAGATAAACAACATCTTTATTTTGTTTAAGCATTGAAATTCTTAACAAAACAATCCCCTTGTTAGTGAATTTTAGACTATTACCAAGTAAATTGATTAGAATTTGACTGAGACGAATGTTATCTGCAAAAATAAACTGCGGTATGTCATCATCAAACTCTAAGTACAGTTTATTCGCGTTTTCTACTAATTGATACTCAAATGAATCTGTTAAATCAATAACCATCTGTTTGATGTTTAAAGAATTGTTTTGTAATTCAATCTTTCTAGATTCAATTTTACCAATCTGCAAGACATCATTAATTAAATTTAAAAGATAGTCCCCAGAGTATTTTAAGGATTTCAAATACTTACTGTCTTGTTCATTTAGCTCGTTATTTTTCAATAATAAAGAAGTCAAACCAACTACACCATATAAAGGAGTTCGTAATTCATGACTAACATTAGAGATAAAACTGGATTTTAGTTTAGATATTTTTTCTGCTTGATTTTTCGCGTGTTCCAATTGGACATTCTGAGTTTGCAAAATGCTACTTAATCTCCTCTTTGACTGATAATTAATAAATAAGGCTATTAAACTAAAGATTAGAAAAACAACCGCTATAATAAAAATAACATTTACTGTTTGTGCTTTTTGTGTAGCAATAGCAAATACATCTTTTTCTTTGTTTGCTACTTCCACATCGCGTATATAATCCTGAATTTCAAACTGTGCCTTTGCTATTTTTGATTGTTTTACTTTTTCTTCATTTATAACTTTTTCTCGGTACTCATTATGACTTAAAAGGGCTTCAAAAGCTCTTTCACTTTTACCTAAATCTGCTAAGGCCAAGGCATACTCTTTATAAATAATAGAAATTAAAAGATTTTTTCGATTATTTTTCTCATCTAATCGACTTAAGATACTAATGGCGCTATCGAAATTTATTATAGAATTATACAACGCATCTTTTTGAGCATAGTATCTACCAAACATAAATGCCAGTTTGCTTTTAATAAATGGTGAATCCTTAATAGACTCTTGTTCTTTTTGAGCTCTTAAAATATAGGTAAAAGCCTCATCTGCTTGCTCAAAATCAAGATATATTGAACTAACACTAAGCAAGATATCCGATAGAATGTGTGTTTTTTCATTTAGAGCTTCTTTGGAGTTGTCCTTTATTTGTTGTGCCGTATTAAGAGCATTCAAGTAGTAGGACATGGCCCCATTTTTCTCATTATATCCATACGCAAAAATATCGCCTATATTATAGTATGCACTTGCTATTAAGTAATTTTCGTTTATAATTTTGGCCGCTTTTAACGCCTTTAAGAAGACCTTTTCAGCATCACTACTTTCATTCATCTTATTGTAAATATTACCTAAAGTAATATTGGCAATAGCTTTACCATAATTATCATCAATAGAGTCCGATAATTTAATTGCTAAGTTAAAATGATCAATAGATTTTTTTATTTGGCCATTATCATAAAGCGCAGTTGCAACAGTATTCAAACTATCTATGGTACTAATAATAGCACGGTCATTCTGACTAAACAGAGGGTTAACTATAAGTAGAATGAAAAAAATTTGTAGAAATTTTTTTCATTTTATTTCGATTTGGGGTAATCTAATATAGAAAAATAATTTTAATATATGTGTTATTCGATGTGAAATCAATAAAGGTAGTTAATTAGCATTAACTATAGCTTACGTCTAACAGACCCAGTGAAGTCCTCCAGCTCGTCTTTTACTTTATTGAGTTCGTCTTGAACATCTTTAGTGATGCTAGTATCAATGCCGTTTTTCTCGGCACTTTTGGTGATTTCTGTTTTAATATCGTTTGAGGCATCTTTAAGCATGCGCATGCCCTTTCCTAAACCTCTGGCGATTTCAGGAATTTTATCGGCACCAAAAACCATTACTACTATAAATAGTATGAACATGACTTCGGTTGTTCCTATAAATAAAAAAATGCTTGCTTGTATCACAATGCAAATATAGTGAGTTGATTGATGAGAATAAAAAAAGCCGACTCATTTTTCTGGTCGGCTTTCAAAAATTTAACTTTTATCTTAATCTTTAACCTCTTCTTTAAACTTATCGAAGTCGCTTTGTTGCACTTCTCTAGGCCAAGAATTGTTAGATGTGTCCACATCTGCCGTTTCTAAATTAGGATCGACCGTGATTTTTACAATTTCTTTATCTGAAGCTACCGACTTACTAACCTCTTTATCGTTTAGTCTCCAAATTTGTGCTGGATAGTGTTCTGTTTTAGAAGTACCGTCTGCATAGGTATATTCTACAATAATTGGCATAACCAAACCTCCTGGTTTATCAAAAGTTATGTTGTAGAAGTATTTAGGAGCTTTTATGTTTTTTCGTTCAGCTTCTGTGAAATTATCCATAACATACTCTTTTAAAGGTGTAGAGTTATCTAATAAAGTACCGTTTTTTAATTCTTCGTTAAACTCTTCGCTTCCTTCCTCAACCATAAATACTAAAGGAGGTAAATCGGATAATTCCATACCATAACGTTTCGCCATATTTTTAGCGTATTCATTAGGTTCTGAGGATACGTAGTATTTTTTAACATCTTTTACTCCTATATCCACATAATCTGTGGTATAAAACCAACCTCTCCAAAACCAATCCAAATCGAAGGCAGAAGCATCTTCCATTGTTCTAAAGAAATCTTCAGGAGTTGGGTGCTTAAACATCCAACGATGTGAATATTCTCTAAAAGCATAGTCAAATAACTCACGTCCCATAACTGTTTCACGTAAAATATTTAGAGCTGTTGCTGGCTTTCCGTAGGCATTATTTCCAAATTGATAGGTGTTTAATCCTTTGGTCATAATGGGCGCAATAAAGTCTTGATCGCCTCCCATATAAGGAACAATATTTGCAGCTGGCCCACGACTTGAAGGATAATTATCATGTCCAGGAGATAAAGCTGTTGGATGCCATTGTCCAAAATCTTGTTCGGCTACATACTGTAAAAAAGTATTTAAACCTTCGTCCATCCAAGTCCATTGACGCTCATCGCTATTTACAATCATCGGAAAATAATTGTGTCCAACTTCATGGATAATCACGCTAATCATTCCGTATTTTGTTCTGTCGCTATACTTTCCATTTTCGTCTGGACGTCCATAATTCCAGCAAATCATTGGATATTCCATTCCTTGTTGCTTGGCATGAACCGAAATAGCTTTATGATATGGATAATCAAAAGTCATCCTTGAATAAGATTTTAAAGTAGCAGCAACAGCATAGGTTGACCATTCTTCCCAAAGTGGATTTCCTTCCTTTGGATACATGGAAACAGCCATAACATCTCTATCACCAATTTTAACGGCCATCATGTCCCATATAAATTTTCTTGAAGTTGCGAAACCAAAATCACGTACATTTTCGGCATATAATTTCCAGGTTTTTGTTTTTTCTGAAAACCCTTTTTCTGCAGCTTCCGCCTCGGCTTGGGTGACGATTATCACAGGCTTATCATACGATTTTTGAGCTTGTTCATAACGTTTCATCATGTCTTTGGTAAAGACTTCCTTTCTATTCGTTAGCTTTCCTGTGGCATCTAAAATATGATCTGCAGGAACGGTAATATTAACTTCAAAGTTTCCAAAAGGAAGTGCGAATTCATCACGTCCCCAAAACTGGGAATTTTGCCATCCTTCCACATCGTTATAAACCGCCATTCTTGGATAAAACTGCGCTATAACATAAGCTCTATTTCCATCTTCTGGAAAAAACTCATAGCCAGAACGTCCCCTATCTTTTAAGTGATCGTTAATATTATACCACCACTTTATAGTGAAAGAGAATTTTTCGCCTGGGTTTAAAACCTTAGGCAACTCCACTCGCATCATAGTTTGATTAATCATATATGGTAAATCCTTCCCACTAGTTTCTTTAACCTCTTGAATTTTAAAACCACCATCAAAACCTTCTGTCATATAAGTTGAAGCAAACGTTGAAGCTTGTTGCGCCGGAGCAAATCCATCCCCTTCAATTAAAGGTGATAGAGAATTTTGTGCTCTCATGTTTTGATCTAATTGTACCCAAAGATATTTTAATTGATCTGGCGAGTTGTTGGAGTAAGTAATCGTTTCAAATCCTGATATTTTAGCATTTTTATCGTCTAAAACAATGTCCATTTTATAATCTGCCTGTTGCTGATAATAAGATGGACCCGGCGCGCCAGAAGCTGTACGAAACATGTTTGGAGTAGAAAACTCGTCGTAAAGTTGTTTAAATTTGTTGTTGTTTGTGTGTCCTGGCTTACGGGCTGGCTTGTCTTGTTCTTGCGAAAATGCACTAACAGAAACAAATAAAACCGAAAGAAAAAGATATTTTATTGTTTTCATTGGAATATTGGTTAGGAAAAATAGATGTGAAAATTAACGAATTTTTAAGATTTTGAATCGGTTTTATTTAAAGTTTAACAAAGCTTTATCATTTTCTTTTATAAGAATAAAACTCTTGTTTTTGGAATTGATTTTGGTTCTTACAATATTCTGTTGCTCCGGAAACAAGTCGAAAAGAACTCCGTTTTCAATTTCGAAGGTATCAATATTTTTTACACCCTCTACTTCGAGATAACAGATAACTATATCCTTGTCGTATTCTTTTCCAATATATTTAAGAACTTTTTCTTGGCCATTAATGCGAATAACCATTTTGGACTTTAAGTACCTTTCAACATAAAAATTGGCTTCATTGGTTTCAGATTGAGGTCCTAGAAATAACTCCTCATCATAACGAAGTTGAAGAATATCTTCAAAATCGTCCAGAAAAATCCTAGTTATTATTTGAACCGATTGCTTGTTCTTTACATATTCTATTTGGGTAACGCTAACATAGTATTTATGCATAGCCGTAAAAGCCAAAAAGGGCAAAATAAGTATAAATAGCAGTTGTTTAAGACGTAGCATATAAATGAATTGAATAGACAAATTTAAGAATTTGCCTATTCAATTAAGAGATGACCAACAATTAATTAGTTTCCGTTTCCAAATTACTCTTGTACTGAACCAGTTTTTCACTTAAAAACTCCAATATTTCAAGATCACTTTTATTTTTACAGCGGTTTACAAAATAGATGTCTTCCGAACAAAAATAGAAAAAATCGTTTCTTGAGGTTTCTGAAAGTGTTTCCATTGAAAACAAGATGGTTTCTGTTCTTTTTCTAACATCGTATAGTAAATTGTCTTTCCGCTCTAATTTTATGTGGTTTTTTAATTCCTTTGTTCTTCCAGAAATGGCATTTATTAGCGGAAAAATTAAACCTCCGGAGGTAGCTTCATTTAATTTTCTTTCGCTTTGTGTTTTTAATGGCCCTTGATAACTGGGTATCCCCAATTGCATAGCAGTAACAGGTTTTCCTTCTATATTCTGAACATCTTTAAACAAATCGCCAGTCAACATTCGTCCTACCACAACTTCATCTAGCGCATAGGTAAATTCTTCCAAGTGCACATCTAATTGTTTTTCAATAAGAATGGTGGCGTCCACAACAACTTCTTTTAGTTTGTGCTGAATGGAAGAAAACTGTAACGTATCGTTTAGTTTTGCCGAAATTCGAAAACTCCCAAAAGCATTGGTTGTTGTAAACACTTGAGCTGTTTTATTGATAACATGAATATTTTCAGCATCCAGAGCTGTTGTAACTCTTCCGGTGATTTCAACTGTTTGTGAATATACAAGGTGAAGACCAAAGACTAAAAACAAGAAGAAAAACAGCTTAGTTTTTTTCATATTCTTGTTTCAAAAATTCGACACTTTGTTTTTGAAAAAACTCCAAAAGAAAAAATTCTTCTTTTTCCTGTAGCTGGCTTTCGGTTAGTCCGTTTGAAACAACAAAACGAATAAAGTCATCTACATGCGGACTAGGTATTTTATAGTTTTGAATAAAAAATATAGGATTATATTTTGCTGCTAAAATTTGTTCTAAGCTAACTTTCTCTTTAGGTAAAACGCGTTTTTTTCTTGGTTTATTTATTAGCTTGTTAAGTCCTGAAATTGAAGCTATATTCAAACCATCAGTCAGTTGGTCCTTCTTAATAATTTTGTTATCAACTTTTGTAAATGCATCTTCCGAAAATTCCATTTCACTTAGATTCCCGAAATTCATCTCCATTTTTTTTGCAACTTTGGCATTTTTCATGTCTACCAATAAATTTCCTGAAAGTTGAGATGGTAATAAGAGAACTTCGTTTAAAGCATTCACTTTATCGACTAAAAAAAGGCGAATCTGTTTAGTAGTAATCACATCCTGATTAACACGAACCATATTGGCTTCATATTGCAACGCTGAGATTTCCAACACATCGTTTAGAGCTACTTCTATAATAAAACTCCCTTCAAAATCTGCAATAGTTCCTTTCTTTGAAGACGTGTTAAAAATGGTTACACCTTCCAAATCATTCGCTGCAAACAACTTTCCGGAAACCTCAATTCGTACAAAATCTTGTGCATACAAACTGCTAGCAAAAAAAAACAAAGAAATAGACAGGATGGAATGGTTCAATTAGTTAGCTTTAGTTTGATAAAGAAAGCCTTTCAAATCTTAAAATATATACAACAACAAACTAAATTTGTGTTAAAACCTAAAATCTCCTTAATAAAACAAAAGCTTCGAGGCCTATATAAGTTCTAATTCTTTACAGCTTCGGTTTGTAAAAACAATTTGCTTTGATTTACTAAGTATTCTATCAATTCAATGTCCTTCCCTTTTTCGAATAAGGATGGATCTGTATTATTTCTTACAGCAAAAGCAATAAATTCGGTTACTTGATCTTCTGGAATATTAAAACTTGAACTAATAAAATCTTTGGTATATGTGTTTCTTAATACATCATAGCTGGAAAATTCAAGATTTGCATTCTTGCCCGATGCCTTATTTGATGCAAACAATGGTTTTATTAACCAATTGGTAAGTTTTACAAAGTCCACGCCATTGTAAAATTTGTCTTGATTTAAGATGGTATTTTCAACCTTTTGATAATAAATATCAGCTAGTGGATTGTGTTCAAAATCAATATCTCCAAAATAAATAGATTCAAATTTTGGGTTGTAGGTTCTCACATTAGCTAAATCCATTTCTAAGTCACCCGTTAAGCTAAATGGCAAAATTACCACCTCATCCAAAGGCGTTAAATGTTCTTCCAAAAAAACAGTCAATTCTTTTGAATCCAAAATTTGTTGGGTAACAATTACAAGAACCGAATTGAGCTGCAAAGCAGATATTCTAACTTTATCGTTTAATTTAACATGAATTTTAAATTTACCTTCCATATCTGTAACCGCAACTCTATTTGAAGTTAGGTTATTTACAGTAAGACCTTCCACATCATTGGCATCCACGATAACTTTTCCAGAAATTTCTATTCTCGTAGTATTTTGGGCCATACTATAAGATAAGAACATAAAAAAGGTAATTAAAGGTAAAAAATTTTTCATAAGTAGTTTTTTTTTGAAAGTTAGTGATTTAAAATACAGAACCATTTAACTTTTGTTACAAGCTGTATTTACTTAAATTTACGACAAATTAATGTAAATGAAAAACTTAATTATAGCAAGTACCTCAACACTTCATGGAAGTGGTTATTTGGAGTATGTATTAGATGAATTAGTCGTGTTTTTTAAAGATGTGAAAATCATTGTTTTTATTCCTTATGCAAGACCAGGTGGCATATCTCATGACGAATACACAGAAAAAGTAAAAGAAGCTTTCAAAAAAATAAATAAAAACGTAAAAGGAATTCATGAATTTGAAAACCCCGTTGAAGCTATAAATCAGGCTGAAGCTATTTTTACAGGTGGAGGAAACACCTTTGTGTTGTTAAACCAATTATATGCAACCAAATTGATTGAACCCTTACAAAAAGTTATAAAAAAGGGCATTCCTTATTTAGGTACAAGTGCTGGCAGTAATATTTGTGGTTTAACTATAAATACCACGAACGATATGCCAATAATCTATCCGTCAAGCTTTAAAGCTTTGGGCTTGGTTCCGTTTAACATCAATCCGCATTATCTAGATCCCATTCCAGACAATAAACATATGGGCGAAACCAGGGAAACACGAATTAAAGAGTTTCACGCTTTCAACACGCAACCTGTTATAGGGCTTAGGGAAGGTAGTTGGTTAAGAGTTCAAGGAAATTCCATTATTTTAAAAGGCGAATTACCTGCAAGAGTTTTTGAGTATAACCAAGTTCCATTTGAAGTTGAAACAGGTACAGAACTAAACCACCTAAAATAAAAAAACCTCGTCATTTAGACAAGGTTTTTGAGCGAGAGACCGGGTTCGAACCGGCGACATTCAGCTTGGAAGGCTGACGCTCTACCAACTGAGCTACTCTCGCATTTCCGGTGCAAATATATATAAGTATTTCATCTAATAAAAGAAAAAAATTATAAGTTTATATTTTAGATGACATATTTAAAACTAACAACCTCAAATTGAGCAAACATCATTAATATAAAAGCTATAGTTTTCAATAAAAATTAAACCCATTTAAGTACAAATGTACCTTATAAAACAAATTTATGCCGAAGAAACATATCCTATACGACAAGTTGTTTTGCGTAAAGGTGGGCCTATTGAAACTTGTGTTTTTGATGGAGATTTAGATGAAAACACCTTTCATTTAGGTATCTTATCTAATACTGATCTAATTGGAGTGGCTTCTTTTATGAAAAATAAATTTCCATTATTTTCTGAAGATGAACAATACCAACTTCGTGGAATGGCTATTTTAAAAGAGTTTCAACATCAAGGTTTGGGAAAACGCTTAATAGAAGAAGGTGAAAACATATTAAATAAAAGAAAAGTAGATTTACTTTGGTTTAATGCGCGTGAAATTGCTGTGGAATTCTATAAAAATAAAGGTTATATAATAGCTGGAGATGCTTTTACAATTCCAAATATTGGAATCCATTATGTCATGCTTAAAAAATTATCTTCATAAAAAGGAATCAATTTCCAAAATATATTTAAAGATCACTTTATTTTTTTATTCATTTTCAAACCTAAAGCATTTTAAACTTTTATCTTTGACTTATAAAGTTATTTACCATGAATAAGAAAGTTATTTTAATGATTCTTGATGGTTGGGGAAAATCTCCCGACCCAAAAGTTTCAGCCATAGATCATGCCCATACACCCTTTATAGATTCCTTATATAGCAAGTATCCAAATGCCCAATTACGAACCGATGGTTTACATGTTGGACTACCAGAAGGACAAATGGGAAATAGCGAAGTTGGACACATGAATTTAGGTGCTGGACGTATAGTGTATCAGGATTTGGTTAAAATAAATCTAGCTGTAAAAAACAATACGTTAATTCAAGAACCTGCTTTAATCGCTGCATTTAATCATGCAAAAACCAACAAAAAACCCATTCATTTTTTAGGTTTGGTAAGCGATGGCGGCGTACATTCTCACATCAATCATTTAAAAGGTTTAATTACTGCTGCCGAAACTTCAGGAGTTACAGAATCTTACATTCATGCCTTTACAGATGGCCGCGATGTAGACCCAAAATCGGGTTACGGCTTTATAACACATCTTGAAGAATTTATACAAAATTCCCCAACGAAATTAGCTACAATTACCGGTCGATATTACGCTATGGATAGAGATAAACGCTGGGAACGAGTTAAATTAGCTTATAATGCTTTAGTAAAAGGCATGGGCGAATTTTCTAAAAACGCCTTAAATTCTATTGAAAAAAGTTACGAAAACGACATCACGGACGAATTCATCAAACCCATAATTATGGTAGATGAAAACAACCAACCCATAGCTAAAATAAAAAATGGTGATGTGGTAATATTTTTTAATTTCCGTACAGATCGTGGCAGACAACTTACACAAGCATTGACACAAATAGATTTTCATGAGCAAAACATGCACAAATTGGATTTGTATTATGTAACGATGACCAATTACGATGAAACCTATAAAAACATTCACGTTGTTTACAACAAAGACAATTTAACAGATACCTTAGGAGAAGTTTTAGAAAAACACCATAAAACACAAATCAGAATTGCCGAAACTGAAAAATATCCACATGTTACTTTTTTCTTTTCTGGAGGACGGGAAACGATTTTTAATGGTGAAACTCGAATTCTTCGCCATTCTCCAAAAGTAGCTACCTACGATTTAAAACCGGAAATGAGTGCTTTTGAATTAACGGAAGCTTTACTCCCTGAGCTAAAAAAAGGAGAAGTAGATTTTGTCTGTCTAAACTTCGCAAATGGGGATATGGTTGGACATACCGGCGTTATGGGAGCTGCCATAAAAGCGTGTGAAGCTGTTGATATTTGTGTGAAAAATGTGATAACGACGGCTTTAGAAAACAATTACACTACCATCTTAATTGCTGATCACGGCAATTGCGAAACCATGATAAATCCAGATGGCTCACCAAATACAGCACATACCACCAATCCTGTTCCTATAATTTTAATTGATAAAGATTTAAAAGCCATACAAGATGGCGTTTTAGGAGATATAGCTCCAACCATTCTAAAACTTATGGGAATTGAACAACCAGCAAAAATGACGCAACATGCGTTAATCTAAACTTAAAGGTTGAAACAATTACATTTTAAATTACGTATTTTTGAAGTCAATAATTAAGTATGAATTTTAACGATAAACTTATTATAGCTGTAGATTTCGATGGCACGATAGTAGACGATAACTATCCGAAAATTGGTAAACCCAAAATTTTTGCTTTCGAAACTTTAAAAAGATTGCAAAAAGATGGACATAGACTAATTTTATGGACCTACCGAAGCGACGTGAGACTAGAAGAAGCTGTTGTTTTTTGCAAAGAAAACGGCATCACCTTTTACGCTGTAAACAAAAGTTTTCCTGAAGAGCAATTTGATTATTCAAAAAGCCGGAAAATCCATGCCGATTTATTTATAGACGACCGAAATATCGGTGGTTTTTGGGGCTGGGGAGAAGTGTATCAAAAACTATCCAACCCCAATTACAATCCACTTCAACCAGAAAAAAAGAAAGGTTTCTTTTCGTTTTTTAGAAAATAAAAAACTGCGCAATCATCTATCAAAAGATTTCTGAATTCCCAGCGTGTTTTTTTAATTAACTAATAACCTATCAGTTCGTAATATTGTTTATCTATGGCTTCCCTATGTTCTGGATGTGCAATATCCACTAAGGCTTTTACGCGTTGTTTAATAGTTTTTCCATATAAGTTGGCAATTCCGTATTCAGTAACCACATAATGCACATGTGCCCGAGTAGTTACAACTCCAGCGCCAGGTTTTAAAGCAGGTACAATTCTACTAATTCCAGACTTGGTTGTAGATGGCAAGGCAATAATTGCTTTTCCTCCTTCACTTAACGATGCACCTCTAATAAAGTCCATCTGGCCTCCTACTCCTGAATACATATGAGATCCAATAGAATCTGCACAAACTTGTCCAGTAACATCTACTTCAATAGCCGAGTTTATTGCAACCATTCTTGGATTTAATTTAATGATGGACACATCGTTGGTGTAGTTTGATGCTCTCATTTCAATAAACGGATTGTCGTCCACATAGTCATATAAACGTTTGGAACCCATTAAAAAAGTAGCTAAAGCACGCCCTCTATTGATCCCTTTGAAATTCCCATTAATCACATCATTTAATATTAAATCAATCACGCCATCAGAAAACATTTCGGTGTGCAACCCTAAATCTTTGTGGTTTGTAAGTCTTGACAATACAGCATTTGGAATACTTCCAATCCCCATTTGTAAAGTACTTTTATCCTCAATTAAACCGGCAACATGATTTCCAATTTTACTTTCAAGTTCTGTTGGTTCAGGATTTAAATGAACAGGCAAAGGCACATCGCATTCCACAAAAGCATCTATTTCAGAAATATGAATAATTCCAGCACCATGAGTTCTTGGCATTTGCTTGTTGACTTGAGCTATTACATAATCTGCATTGTCAATAGCCGCTAAAGTAGCTTCTACAGACACACCCAACGAGCAATATCCATGTCTATCTGGAACAGAAACGTGTATTAATACTGTTTGCAAATCGACAATATTTCTTTTAAACAACAAAGGCACTTCACTTAAAAAAACAGGCGTATAAGAACCATTTCCTGCTTTTAGAGTATGTCGCACGTTATTTCCTATAAAAAAGGAGTTGACATGGAAACTGCCTCTCAATTCCGGATTGGCATAAGGCGCATCTCCTTCAGTGTGTAACTGACAAATTTCAACATTCCGTAACTCCTCATGTCTTGCAGTCATGGCATTAATAAGCACTTGTGGCGCTGCCGCCGCTGCTTGAATATAGATTTTACTATTTGACTTTATAGCTTTTACAGCGTCTTCTGCGCTTATTGCTTTGTACATAGTATTTTAATTTAAACACAAAAATATCCAATAATTATCATCTAAAGCCTGTCAAAAGTCATGTTTTAGACAAAAGAATTCCATTTAAATTTAAGTATCTTTGCCCATATTTTTTTTAAGATGATAATAGTAAAAACAAAAGAAGAAATCGAATTGATGCGTGAAAGCGCTTTGGTTGTTTCTAAAACCTTAGGCATGCTTGCCAAAGAAGTAAAACCTGGAGTAACCACCTTACAATTAGATAAGTTAGCTGAAGATTTTATTAGGGAACAAGGAGCTATTCCTGGCTTTTTAGGTTTATACGACTTCCCAAATACACTTTGTATGAGTCCGAACTCCCAAGTGGTACACGGATTTCCAACCAACGAACCTTTAAAGGAAGGCGATATTATTTCTATTGATTGCGGTGCCATTAAAAATGAATTTTATGGAGATCATGCCTACACTTTTTCTGTAGGTGAAATTACGCCTGAAACTCAAAAATTACTCGATGTAACCAAAGAATCTTTATATATAGGAATTCGTGAATTTAAGCTCGGAAACCGTGTGGGGGATGTGGGTTATGCCATCCAAAAATACTGCGAAGATCATGGTTACGGTGTAGTTAGAGAACTGGTTGGTCATGGATTGGGACGAAAAATGCACGAGGATCCAGAAATGCCAAACTACGGGAAACGTGGACGAGGCAAGAAGTTTATTGAAGGTATGGTAGTAGCCATAGAACCTATGATAAACATGGGAACGCATAGAATTAAACAACATCGTGATGGCTGGACCATAACCACTTTAGATAATAAACCTAGTGCGCATTTTGAACACAATGTAGCTATTGTAAATAGCAAACCGGAATTACTATCAACGTTTGCATACATATATGAAGCTTTAGGGATTGTTTCTAATGAGGAGGATGAGTTTAGACAGAAGGCTTTAGTATTATAATTATTTTGGCTTTTAGACACTAATTTCACTAATTATCACTAATAGACTAGAAACGTTAAACGTACCTAAATTAAAATTAATTTATGTCGGATCTTATTTATAAAGAAGAAGCTTATAAAATAATTGGTATTTGTATGGAAGTACATAATCAATTAGGAAAAGGATTTAATGAAGTAGTTTATGCAGATGCTTTAGAGATACAATTATTAGATAATAATATTTCGTATTCTCGTGAAGAAAAATATGCCATTATTTACAAAGGAAATTTACTTAAGCACAAATATAAAGCAGACTTTATTATTGATGATAAAATAGTCTTTGAATTGAAAGCTATTGAATGTCTTAATTCAGCACATATAAAACAAACATTAAACTATTTAGCTGTATCCAAATTAAAGTTAGGATTACTAATTAATTTTGGTGAAGAAAGTTTAAAATACAAACGAATCGTTCGTTAAATTGTTCGTGATAATTCGTGAAATTCGTGTCAAAAAAAACCTTCAAATTCATCCTAAACACCATCCCAAGGCCCATACTTATTAGATTAAGTTATGTAGCTCGACCTATTTTTGCTTTATTTTTAAAAGGAGACACTTTTATAGATCCTATTGATGGAAAAGGATTTAAAGCCTTTTTACCCTATGGTTATGGCAAACAGAGAAACAATGTGCTTTCGCCTTCCACCTTAAGTTTAGAACGACACAGATTGTTGTGGTTGTATTTAAAAAATGACACTGTATTTTTTTCTAAAAATCTAAAAGTGCTTCATTTTGCGCCAGAGCAAGCTTTTTATAAACGTTTTAGAAAACTAAAAAACCTGAAGTATGTTACAACCGATTTAAATTCGCCTTTGGCCGATGTAAAAGCGGATATCTGCAATCTTCCATTTACGGATAATGAATTCGATGTGATACTTTGCAATCATGTTTTAGAACATATTCCAAACGATACCAAAGCGATGGAAGAATTATATCGGGTGCTGAAACCTGGAGGGTATGGTGTTTTTCAAATTCCACAAGATTTAACTAGAGAAAAGACGTTTGAAGACGATAGTATCACCGACAGAAAAGAACGCGATAGAATTTTTGGCCAATACGATCATGTCAGGATTTATGGTCGAGATTATTTTGATAAACTTCGGGAGATTGGGTTTCAGGTTGACGAAGTAGATTATACTGCAAAGCTATCAAAAGAAGAAATTACTAAATACTGTTTGGCTAAAGGGGAGATTATTCCAGTGGTTTTTAAACCACAAATTCCTTCGCAGGCAGGAATCTCAAGTTTAAAAATGTTCAAATAAACTTCTTGCTTCTTATTATATATTTCACAGAGCTTCGCGAAAATAACACCAAGATACAGGACGGGTTTTAGTACAATATTTACCTAAAAAACTTAATT
>NZ_DATGNO010000024.1:0-24732 GCF_035306705.1 Xanthomarina sp. | reverse complement strand
GTTACAACAACCCCTTTGCTCTCATTTAAAACAACAGATAACAGGCATTTTTCTTCTTTAACCTTTAAATTAAATGGTGGAGCTAATAAGTTAATACCACTTTGTTTTTTTAGTCTAATTCCTTGCCCTGAAATAATATCTTTATTGGGTTCAAAATCTCCTTCCGGCACATGCTCTGTTAAAATAACATATTTAAAATGAGATAACTTCTTAAGAATGTTTTGTATTTCAGCATTCGAAATATGTTGAAGCACTTGTCTTAATAAAGCACAATTTCCAGAAGGCAAATCATCAACCGAAATATCCAAACAATGGAATTTCAAATTATCTTCTTTAAATTTTTCCTTATTTCGTTCTATAAGGTTTTTAACTATATCTACGGCAACATAACTTTCCGTATGCTTTACCAGTTGATTTCCTATATTAAAATCGCCACACCCTAGATCGCAAACCACTAGAGGTTTTTTAAATGAAGTTAAAAATGAAGTTAAAACTTCTATATATGGATTTACCAATTCAGAATGATGAGATCCTTCTCCTGAATAAAAATCAGATTCATTATCACCCCATAGTTTCATGGCATAAACTTGTTCCATAGCTTCTTTAGTTGGCCATGGCTTTTTTGGTTTTTTATGTCCATTTTCCTTCTTATTCATAAACACTTTATGGGTAGATAAAAACAAACCTACAAATTATATATAATAACAATTATTGTGAAACTGATAAATCGTTAAATAAAAAACGTTTTACAACCAAGCTCATAAAACCTGAAATTTACTAACTTTAACACGTTACCTTTTTTTTACAGAAAAACCGCAACCCATTAAATAAAGCAATTTAGAACATGAAAATATTTGAAACCGAGCGATTACTTATTAAAAGTTTAGAAGCCACAGACCAAAATAACTTTATTGAATTACTCTCCGACCCAAGAATTATTACACCCATTCCTCAACCAAAGCTATTGGAAAGTCAAATATTAGAAAGATTTCATAAAAACCTGAATATAAAATTAAGCACTTTAAAGAACGAAAAATGTGTGTGTGGCATTTTCGAAAAAGGAAATCCTGAAATGATTGGACTTAGTTTATTTCTAATCAATGACGACAATGAAAAAGAATTAGGCTATAGATTTAGAGTAAATTATTGGGGAAAAGGATACGCAACAGAAACCACAAAAGGCATGCTTAATTATTATTTTAATGAATTGAATATAGATAAAGTTACAGCAGATGTTAATACTGAAAACACAGCTTCGGTAAAAATTTTGAACAAGTTTATGAAACCTGTAAGGGAGTTTTTTAACGAAAGAGACAATTGTATCGATAGAAGATATGAAATTGAAAAAAATAATTGGTTAGAACGCCGTTAACAATTGTTTTCTTATGGCATTAATAGTTAAATATAAGATATGAAGAAATCAATAACAATTCTCATCATTTTACTTTTCTATTTCCAAATCTCTGCACAAATAACAGCAATTACCGAATTGGGAGACACCATTATGGTTTACCAAAACGGTACTTGGAAGAAAATAAATCAAACTCTCCCTCCTTCCTTTACTGAAGTTCATTCTGCTATTCCCGCATTTATAGGAAAAACTGTCAACTACCCAGAGGGTAAAGCATTAGTTCCTGTTAAAATAAGTTCTATGTTGGAGTATGAAACTCTCTTTGGAACTTTCAAACCTTATAATTATAGAATAAAATTAAAACAAGACCCAGCTACAAACAAATTTGAAATCATGGAGTTGGGTGTGGATGAGGATGCTGAGAAACAAATCATGTATTATGCCCTTGATCTATATTTTAAAAATGGTGGTGGACCTTGTTATATTGTTCCTGTACCTAATTTAGAAGATCGAAACAACCTTGATATTATAAGAGAATCTGATGCATATATTAAAGCATTAGCAGCTATTAGCAAAATAGATGAAGTAACACTCTTAGTTTCTCCTGATGCTGTTTATTTAACATCGGGTTATTATGATGTTTATCAAGAAGCTCTAGCCCAATGTCATTCTTTAAAAGATCGTTTTGCCATTTTCGATGTAATAACAACTGACCAAATCCAAAGATCGGCAACTAACTTTAGAAATGGTTTAGTTGGTGACATGAAATATGGTGCTGCCTATATGCCATATCTTAATTCAAATCTAAGCTATGGTTATAACGAAAATCAAGTAACTGTTATTTTTGAAGGAGTTAATAATAGAGGTCGCATAAGAAACCAAATATCCTCAGAAACCAATTCCACTAGTTTAAACTTACTAAAAAACTCGAATCCTGAGACTTATAATTTTATAAAAACAGAATTAACAAAACACAATGTTATTTTACCTCCAAGTGCTGCCATTGCTGGAATCTATGCTCAAGTTGATCGGGATCGTGGGGTTTGGAAAGCTCCCGCAAATGTAGCCATTAAAGGAATTGTAGGACCAACTCAAGAATTAAGTCAAAGTGAGCAAGAATTTTTAAATGTTGATGCATCTTCTGGTAAATCCATCAACCCTATTAAAAGCCTTCCTGGAAAAGGAACCTTGGTATGGGGCGCACGAACTTTAGCAGGAAATGACCATGAATGGCGTTATATTTCTACGAGAAGGCTTGCAAATCTAATTGAAGAATCAGCATATAAATCAACATCCTTTGCTGTCTTGGAACCCAACGATAGTTCTACCTGGTTAAAAGCTGAAGCCTTAATAGATAAATACCTCCTTGGTTTATGGCGCCAAGGTGCCTTAGCCGGATCCAAACCCGAACAGGCTTATTTTGTAAAAGTTGGCTTAGGCAAAACAATGACATCCAATGATATTCTTCAAGGAAAAATGATTGTCGAAATCGGGATTGCCACAGTCCGTCCGGCAGAGTTTATTATAATCCGTTTCGAACATAACATGGAATAAATAAAGTTTTATCCACGGGTAAATTACTAATCAAACAAAAAGCGCCAAGTCTATAATTAAACTTGACGCTTTCAAAAAAACCAACAAAAAACACTCTCAAAATCCCTCAATTATGTGTTTTACACTTAAAAAACATATTTTTCGCTGATTATAACTTTTTCAATTTTCATAGATTAAATTTTCTGAATGTCTCTTTCCATAACTGGTCCAAGTTCGAAAGTACTTTCTAATAATTCCTTCTTTAAACCTTCGGCCTCTGCCATTTTTCCATTGGCTTTATAAATTTTAGCCAAATGGTATAAAGCTTCAGGTTCAAAAGTTTTATTCACAATGTATTCTTCAGCAATTGCTAAAGCTTTCACATAATTTTGTTTTTTATAATATGTCCAAGCTAATAAATCGTAAGACTGTGGTGTGGGTCTGTTATTAATTTCGGTGTTTGCTATTTGAAGCGCTGATTCCAGTTTCTGTAAATCTTCAGCATATAAAATAGCATTATATTTATTGTACATATTGCCATATTTACTATTAGCAACGGCCTTAAAATACTGATTTAAATTTTCACTGCTTTCATCCATATTATTCTGATATTCAGCAATTTCAGCTTTAAATAAATAATAATCAGGAGCTTGATGATTTGCTGAAATACTATTTAAAATACGAAGCGCTTCCTCTGGATTTTTTTCATAAGAATATACGATCCAAGCAATACCTTTTTTAGCATATGCATCGTCAGGATTTAATGCCAAGGCTTTTAAATAATAGGTGTAAGATTTTTCAATTTCTCCATTATGACCATAAAAATCGGCAATATTGGTATAACTCCATTGCATAAAACCATCCACTTTAGAAGCTTCAGAAATTGCCAGAGCTTGTTCCATATATTTTATGGCAGCTTGTAAATCTCCTTGATGATCGCTCCATTTTGATAAACGAATTAAATAATCGTAATCGGAAACATCCTTAATTTTATAGAGATAGGTTTTTGCTACATCGTAATTCCCTAATTCCAAATAAACATCGAATAACATTTTTTGAGTTCCTTTTAAATTATCGCCATGCGTTTCTGCCTTCTTTAAAAGTTCTAAGGCTTCTTTAAATTTATGTTGTGAAATATAATTTCTAGCTAAAGAACGTAAGTATCCCGATTGTTGATAATTTGTTTTCTCATTAACTTGAATAAAACTTTCTTCCGCTTTAATTAAATAATCTATATTTCCAGTAACATGGAATAATTGTCCTTGAGCTCCTGCAACTTTAGCCAAATAAGGATATTGACCCGGTTCTTTTTCTAGTTTTTCTTCCCAAAAATTAAGTTCCTCATTGGCTTTTTGCAGGGTTTTGTTCTCAGTTATTTCAAGATATGGATTGTAATCTCCCATATTTGTAATCTTGTTTTGGTTTGTATGACAACTGGTTAAAAACAGAAGTAATAAAACCATTGGTATGAATTTGTTATACGTGTTCATTTTGTTGTTGTTTTTGTGATTTTTTTTGTTTGATTAAAAACCATTAGAACATGAAATCACCCTCTAATGGTTATCAATATGTTACCAAGCCGAAGCTAAGTACGGAAATGAGGCTGAAAAAGGTTTATCGTTTGCATCGACATAGTCGTTAGATAGGTTTGGATTTTCAGAAAAATCTTCACCACCAAAAATGAGCAGTAATTCTACTGTAATAACATCGTCTGCCAAAGCACGACCGGTTAATACATTCGTTCCGTCGTAAAAAGTAGTTGTTCCATCTAAAGACAAATTCAATACATCTGTAGCCAATAAACCAGTAAAGGTTGCAGCATCTAGTCCTAAGGCATTGGTGTCTCCTGGATTTGCATAAGCTGGGCTTAATGCCATTAAATTAGCTTGAAACATGCTTTGAAACGCTGCATTTTGTTGCGAAGGAGGCGTTACATTAAACATATCTTTACTAGCAGAAGACACAAAAACCGTGTTTATCGCTGGTCTTCCCATTTGATCTTGTTGTGCATAGATTCCAGAAAAATCAAGTTCTGAAGGCATTTGACTTATTGTATTCATATCGTCGTTGTTTGAACAATTAAAGGCTAATCCTGAAATTATAAGGACGGCAACGATATTTTTTATATTTAATAAAGTTTTCATAATTCTAGTGTGTTTAAAGGTTATTATTGTTTTCTTTTAGATTCTACCCATGTGTTTACTGTACCCGAACCACCTAACATACTTTTTGGCACTTCAACTACTATAGACATTACGTTTGTACCGGCAAAAGTGTCGGAACCTGGATTGTTAAAGCCTGTTGCATTTCCTGCAAGTATTTCGCCAAATTGCGCAAAATCCATAAAGAATGGATCGTCTCTAGGACCTGCAAATATTTTTAAGCCATTACTTGTTTTCATAATTGCTTCAGAACCATAAGGAGTAATATCTACCATAGATTTTGCTCCAGAAGTTTCAATAGAACTATTTAGTCCAACATTTCCAGGATTAGTAGGCCCGAAGAAATACATCTTACCATCTCTTGGGATAGCTTGTATAACTAGATCTTCAACATAGTCGCCTGTAGTGTCTATATTAAACTCTATCAATACATTTTCATCAAAGACAGCATCTGCAGTTGCCGAAGGACTTAACAGCCCTTGAACATTTGCTACAAATACAACATTGTCTGTTTCTTGTGCCTGAAAGGCATAAAAATCTGTGATATCACTTGTACCACCTTGTACTGCAGGAGCATCGATATGATCTGCTGCTACCATAAAGAATCCAGCAGCTGTTAAGGCTCCAATTCCTAATAATACTTTCATTTTTTTCATAATATTGAGTTTTTTGTTAATTAATAATTGTCTCTCAGCAATACCTACGAAAAAAAGTATAAGTCGGTTTTATCTTTTTTTACATCTTTATTAAATGAACCCTTATTCGATTTAAAAATTTATCTTTACAACCAAGAAATATGCTCATCATGAACCCATCAGCAAGTGGCTGGATAAAGAAATTACTAAACGAAATAAGCACGGCTCCTATTTGGAATCATGCCAACTACAATACGTTTTATGATTCTTTAAGAGAAAGTGGCTTTATTTACGGAAGTAATATCAAGATTGTAAAAGACCATCTTGACTATTCGGGAATGACCGAAGAAGAGATTTGTAAAGTGAATTTTTTATTGGCTTTAAAATACATTTTTCAAGAAAACAAAACATCCGACATTGATTTTGTTGAAAGTATTATCGATTTTTATATTGAAATAAACGCTTACTCCACCTCTATTTTTTCTGAAATTTTAGGTGAAAAAAAATCTGCTTCTTTATTAGAAAAAATTATTCACAAGCGCATACAAATTGACGATAACCTAATTGACAGAAGCTTTAATTATTTTATTACAAACGCTTTACTTTTTACCGATATTCTAGCTTATAAAGCTTTTTTACAAACTCAAAAAATTTCTGAAAAACACATTCAGCATTTAGAATCGGCTATAGAAAGTATTGTTAGAGAAGTTTTAAATTCTAAAAACAAAAAAACAGAATACGATAACAGTTTACTAAAACTAGTAGATCAATCGATAAGATATAAAACCCATAAAACTCTCACCTATCAAGAAGCTTTGGAGTTTATAAACACCGATTTAGAAAAATATTATATTATGGATCTTGCCAGTATGGCAACTTGGGGAGATTTAAATATTGATAAAAATGAAAAACTGCTACTTTTAAAACTTGGTAAACAACTTAATTTAGAACAAGCACGTATTGATAATTCCATTCATTTTATTGAGACTTTTTATAAGAACAACAAAGACAAAATAGCCTTATTAAGCTCACAGAACATTGTAAAAACCTTTTACTCTAACTCGAGCAAAATGGTTACCAAACTTATTTCCAGAAACAGCAAACGTTTACAAAAAGAACTTTTAGAGAGTAAGGAATTAATGGTATTACTATCGAAATCGACCGTACGAGATTTAAGCGACGAAGAACAAAAAAAAGTACAAGGTCAGTTATTGGATATTTTTAAATCCATTCCAAGTTTGGCTATTTTCATGCTTCCTGGAGGCGCTTTACTTTTACCTTTGGTTGTTAAGTTTATACCAAAGTTATTACCATCTTCTTTTGATGATAACAGGATAGAAGAATAAATTATTCCAACCACATTTTAAAGTCCTTAACACGTTCTCTAGCAACAATAACATCTTGCTCGTTATATGTATGTAATTTTATTTGCAAACGCGAATTGGTATAACTTATCATATCTTTAATGCCATTAATATTCACGTAAAAAGTCCTATTTACCCTAAAAAACAATTCAGGTTGCAACTGGTCCTCCAATTGCTCTAATGTTACATCCAGCAAATAGTTTCTTCCATCGTTTGTATACAGATAAGTTCCTTTATTTTCGCTATAAATGCATTCAACTTCATCTGTAGAAATGAGTTTTAAATGCTGTCCTACTCTAATCGAAAAGCGTTTTTTATATTCCTTTTCCTCACTTTTTATTGGATCTACCAAGAGTTTTTTAATGTCGTCGAAATTTAAGGTTACCGGTTGATTTATTTTATGATTTACAGTGAATTTCTTAATAGCACGCTCCATTTCTTCAGCGTCAATAGGCTTTAACAAATAGTCGACACTGTTTAGCTTAAAAGCTTGAAGCGCATATTCATCATAAGCTGTTGTAAAAATAATTGAGGATTTTACATCCACTAAATCGAAGATTTCAAAGGATAAACCATCACTTAATTGTATATCTAAAAAGATTAAATCTGGATGTTCGTTTTCTTGAAACCAACTAACAGATTCCTCAACAGAATGCAACATGGTCTCGGTTTGAATGTTAATTTTATCCAACATGCGCTTTAAACGTCTTGCAGAGGGTTTTTCATCTTCAATTATAATAACTTTCATATTTTAAAAGGTTGGTTGGTTTATTCGTTATTTCAAAAATTTACTTAAACTAAGTTTATTCCCAATGCTTTTCATCTTCTTCCATATACTCTCTAATTTTTCTTTCTTCCCATTTTTTCCCCAAAATAAAATCTGGTAAAAACACAGTTAATCCATGAATTGCTAAGCCTATTCCCCAGAAAAACAACGTAAAGAAGTTTTTATATTGAAAATAGCTTTCCCCAGGCTCCAGGTCTTGAATATTAATTACAACAACCATGAGATTTATAACTACATATACCAATAAATGTGAATAAAATCCTTTAATCTTTTTAACTCGTTTTCTAGCACGTTCTAAACGCTCTAGATCTGAAAAATCTCGTCCCATAGTTAACTCCATTTACTTTGTTTAAACTCATCTTCCTTATTTAAAATCTCCTGTATTTTTCGTTGTTCCCAAGATTTACCATATCCAAACACGGCAAAACCATGAAAAATCAAACCCATTCCCCAACCTAACATAGGAAACCAAAACCATTGGAAATTCCATGAGGTTTTATAGTTTATAAAAACCAAAACAGGAATGACTACCATATAAGAGATTAAATTTCCGTAAAATCCTTTGATTTCTTCAACTTGCTTTTTTGCTCTATAATAAGCATCTTCTCTATTGTTTAATGATCTCGTTTCCATAATCGTAATTTGTTTTGTAAGCATAGGTAATGCCACTGCAAAACTATCTGCTTGTTGATTAATAATAACTTTTCGTTTGGTTAATAATTGATAACGCTGCATGATATTATTTAAACCTACACCACTACTTTTTTTTACTATTTGCTTGGTCTGCAAATTGTTTTCTACTATTAAGAGACCGTCTTTTTCATAAATTTTTATGTGTAACGGATTTTTTTCCGTGACCATGTTGTGCTTTACGGCATTCTCCAATAACAATTGCAAAGACAGTGGCACCACTTTACTGTCTGGATTTGAAGCTTGTTCCGGAATATCAAAAACAATGCTGTCCTCAAAGCGCATTTTTAATAAAGACATATAGGTTTTTGCAAATTTCAATTCTTCGTCCACCGATACCAAATCCTTGTTTTTCTGTTCCAAAACATAGCGATAAATTTTAGATAATGAAGTTGTAAAATCTTGCGCTTTATCTGGATTTTCTTCAATTAAACTAGTTAATACATTTAAACTATTGAATAGAAAATGAGGATCTAACTGATTTTTTAAAGCATCGAATTTGGCCGTTTGTGTTTGAGCAACTATTTGAGATTCCTTGACCTTCTTTTCCTGATTCTTTTTAAAGAAATAAACAGCATGAAACGTAATAACTATGGATAGTGTAATCCATAATCCAAAGGTGTAATTCCTATAGGATTCATTAGTTATAAAGGCTTCAAACGTTTGATCGCTGTAAAACATAGCAGTTAGCATTCTTAATAAAAACAAGCCAACCAAAGTAAGAACTATAGAGCCTGAAATACCAATTGCAATACGTTTTACACTGTCTTTGTCTTTCCATGGATATTTTTCCATATAGTCGAAAAAATACATGTTAGAATACCCCAATACAAATGCATATAATTGATAAAAAGTGAAGTTGAGAAGAAAGCCGTTTAAATTTTCAAATTTAAAATCACTAAAAATGGCGTTACCAATTAAAAAGACAAGACATCCAATGCCAAAAGTGATTATGATATTTTTAGTGTTTCTACTCATGGCTTTTATTTACAGTCTTTTAAAACTTCTAAGGCTCGTTCTTCTCCCCAAGTTGGAGCAAATTTCGATTCAGGTTTAAAGGTAGCAAAAAGTTCTAAAGCTCTTTCTACATCTTTACAAAATGGCTTGATATCCTGTCCAAAATAACGTGCTCCTCCAATTTCCCAATCGGCTTTACTTAAAACAACTCTTGGATTATTTGGTGCTAATTTCTCAGCTTGGTTGTATAAAGCCATAACCTTTCCAGAATAGGTCATCCCATAAGTTGCACCATCGCTTGCCACATAAACCGTATATAATAAGGCTTGCATGACCATTATTTCTGGATTGTTTTTTGAAATGGACGAAGCAGAATTCAAAAAAATTTGAGCCTGATTTAATTGCTTATCCAATGTGTTTTTATCATTTAACTTAGTAAACCCATCCAAAATCAAGGTTTCTGCAGCATAATATGGTGGTAGCCAATTTTCTGGTTCTGCCGAAGCTATGCGTTCAAATAATTGGGAAGCTTCTATTGGATTTGTTTCCCATAAATTAAAAGCCTTCTCCATGCTTTTTTCGTAATTGGTTTGCGCAAAGATATTTCCAGTTAGAAAAATACTGACGCCAATAATAAAAAATCTTAAGTGTGTCATTTTTTTTAGGTTTAATGCTGAGTCAAATATCTCACTAATGACATTAATAATAAAAAGAGTTGTGCTGAACTGTATGATGTTGTTTCTGAACTGTAATTTATATTATTTACTTAGAAAATTTTTACTAAATAAGATTGCCAACAATTGGTAAAAATCGCATGTTAGCTTGACATCAATTTAAAACTAACCTTCATATTAAAAGAAAAAACACCTTCATGATTTTAATATGAAAGTGTGTTTTACTTATTAAGAATACTTCTGTAAATTCTAATCCTGAATTTGAAAATTAATAGGAATACTATAGGGAACAGAAACTGGGTTTCCACGTTGCATTCCAGGTTTCATTTTAGGTAACAATCCAATAATGCGTTCTGCTTCTTCCTCTAGCATTTTATCTGGACCACGAGATCTTATATTGGTGACATTTCCATCTTTATCCACAACAAAAAGGACGAAAACCCTTCCATAAATCCCCAAATCCAAAGCTGTGGAAGGATATTTAAAATGTTTGATAATGTGTTCGTTTATTTTTTTACTGAAACAATCCTTCAGTTCTTGATTTGAAGTTCCTGAACAACCAGGAAAAATAGGCACTTTTTCAACCACAGAAAAAGGAACAGAAACCTCTTCCTCTACTTCTTCTACTTTTACATCTTCCACTTGAACTATAGGCTCTTCTATTTTATCTTCTTGACTGGTTTCTGTACTTTCCAATACAGTTTCCTCAATGTCTTTGGTATCTTCAACCACTGTAATGGTTTCGGGAGCAGCAAATACTGGAGGTGGCGGAGGTGGTGGAGGCACTTCCAAATCGATTATTGGAATATCCTCTTCCAACTCTTGAACCATTTGAACAGTATCTAAACTGATTTCTGAAGTATCATAGGTTTTATATTCAATAGAAAGGTAGGTAAAAAGCAACATGACATTTAAACCAATGGCAAAATATATACCACTGTTTCGACCCACTTCAATATTTGGATTCTTTTTTGGTATCATGACAATTCAATTTAATATCTTAAAGCTAAGATATTAGTCATCAAATTACTATGATATAAATCAGTTTTATAAATTAGAATTTTAGCCAATTTGCTCTTATAATTTATCTAATTGATTATCGGTTCCCTTTTCGCTTATAGTCCAGAAAAAGCCTATAAAAAAGAATTGATCTGCTGCCGGTCTTAAAGCTCGGTTCGCATAATTTCCGTTACTATCCGGAACATTTGCAAATTGGTAGCCATCGATATTTTTTATTCCCAAGACGTTATTTACAGACAGATACAGGATTTTTTGTTGACTAATTAAATAGGCCCAATTAAGGCTTAAATTATTATAAGATTTTGTTTTCTGATTTAAAAACCCTTCAAGATTTGGATTTGTATACGTACGTCCCGACGCAAAGGTATAACTCATTCCAATCTGGCTTTTCCAGTTTTCAATCCAATATTTTGTTACAACAGATAAGTTATGCGTATTTACAAAATTTGGTGCCGCAGCTGTTGGATAGTTTTCATAATTTCTTTCGCTATCCAAAAAACTATAACTTATCCAATAATCTAAGTTTTTAATACTTTTATTGTCTCGCCAAAACAAATCCAATCCTGTAGCATACGCAGAGCCTGAATTATTATAAACACTGGAAAAATCAGGATATTCCGTATTGAATTTTATTAAGTTGGTATAGTTTTTATAATACGCTTCTGCCCTAAAAATTTTGCCTTCGTTATTTAGCTGGTAATTTAAAATATAATGGGTTGTTTTTTGAGCATTTAAGTTCTGTTCAAATTTTAAAATAGTGTTGTTTGGATTTTGATAAAAGTTTCCATAAGCGATGGAAATTTGGCTAATAGCCGATGTTTTGTACGCCAAAGACAGTCTTGGTGACAAGGTTAATTCTTTAAACAATTCGCTATATTCCAATCTCAAACCTGCTTGTAAAGCCAAGTTTTTTGAGAAAAACACGTCTGCTTCAGAAAACACAGCAGATATGTTATTTTTAAATCCATAGGAGATGTCGTTTATATTCGTGTTTTTAAAATCCTCGCTAAAATAAGTTGCAAAATATTCGCCTCCAAGATTTAATTTAAACCGACTATTGAAATGATGTTTTAATTTGAATTTGGCATGATACGAATTTTCAGTATCCTTTATATCGTCTTCAATAACTAGAATTTTATTTTTGTTATAAGTATAACTTAGACCTCCAAAAACGGACCAGTTATCTGTTAAAACACCAGTGTATGAACCGTTGAAATAGAGATTTTTATTATGAAGCATATTGTGGATTCCTGCCGGAAAATTAATATCTTCTTGAATAAGGTCAAATCCATTCATTTCAAAAGCCGAATACAATTTCAATAAACCACTTTGAAAAACCTTTCTAAAAACAGCTTCACCAGATCCGCCTTGAAAAGGTTTTATCCATTCGTTTCTATCAGGAAACAAGGCTACATAAGGAGCCAAATTAATATAGGAACCGTTAACGCTTAAAGAACTGGTATCCCACAGTTCGGTATGCCCTAAAGAAGCACCAACACTCATGATACCAATATCTGTTTTTTCTTGATCTGGCTCATCTATTGTGTTTAATAACAAAACAGAGGATAAAGCCTGGCCAAATTCTGCCGAATAACCACCAGTTGAAAAGGTAATCCCATCAAATAAAAATGGCGAATAACGTCCTCGAGTTGGCGTATTACTTGTAGTTGGCACATAAGGCGTAAATACACGAATCCCATCTATAAAAATCTGGGTTTCGGTAGCATCTCCTCCTCTTACAAACAAACGTCCATCTTCGGCAACTGTCGTTGTTCCAGGGAGAGTTTGTAGAGCACCAACAAAATCCCCCAAGGCGCTTGCAGTAGTAACCACATCCAGGGGTTTTAAAACGGATATTTTACTGTTATCTCCAGCCGAAAATGTTCCTGCAGATATAACAACGGTATCCAAAGCATTGACATCATCACGTAATTTAATTTGTAAATTATGTAATTCGGAAACATCTTTTGTGAGTGAAAATGTTTCGTAGGATACAAATGAAACTTTCAATGTTTTCACTCCAATTTCATCGGTTTTAAATAAAAAATATCCATTTTCATTAGTTGTACCACCATCATAAGTGCCATCTATAAAAACGTTCGCTCCTTCTATTGGCTGATTTTTTCCATCTGTAATTTTTCCACTAATAACGGTTTGAGAAACACCTGAAGCGAGTGTGAAAAAGAAAATAATTAAAAATGATAGTTTCATGGAGTTTGGTTTTACCGTTTGTTTTTTGATTGATAAGACAAATCTCTTTAGAAACAAAAAGAACTAAAACTTAAAATGACCGAATTGTAAAAATTGATTGACGAAATGAATATATTTGATTTCAACGATCGACCTATGCTAACCAAAACCGAAAAATCATTTTCCATTCTATTCGTTCTTCTACTTGCTTTAGAAATTGCAACTTCAAGTTTTGAACAAATTTCAACATTAAATTATTTAGCCAAACCAGCATTACTTATTTCTTTAATATTTTATTTCTGGAGTCAAAGTAAACAAATGGAAAAGAAAATTAGAATAATGATTTTTTACGCTTTGGTATTCTCTTTATTGGGCGATATTTTACTCATGTTTGTAAACCAATCCGGGAACTTTTTTATAGGAGGTTTACTAGCCTTTTTAACAGCACATGTTTTCTATGTTTTGGTGTTTTTAAAACAAAGAAATCGTTCTAAAAACAGCCTCGTTTTTATAGGTATAATGTTAGCTTATGGGATACTTTTATTTTATCTATTACAAGATGGATTAGGAGATATGTTGTTTCCTGTAATTTTATATATGCTGGTTATTTTAAGTATGGCAACAACCGCATTTCTTCGTCAGGGACAAGTTATAAAAAGCAATTATATTTTAGTATTTATTGGAGCTGTTTTATTTATGATTTCGGATAGTATATTGGCCTTAAACAAATTTTATCAGCCTTTGCCATTTTCAAATTTTAGTATTATGTTTACCTATGCCTTTGCACAGTTATCTATCGTTTTTGGGCTCTTAAAGCAACGATAGGTTTTATTTATACCGATTTATTTTAGCTTTTACAATCAGATACTTAAATGCAAATAGATAAACAATCAATTCAACTTCTTAAACGGTCGTATAATTAGTCTGGCTGCTTTGTCAAAATTAATATAATTATAAGTCCAGTTAAATAAAACCACAATTCTATTTCTAAAACCAACTAAGGACATGAGGTGTACAAACATCCAAATAAACCAGGCAAAAAATCCAGAAAACTTATAAGCTTTTAAATCTACCACAGCTTTATTTCTTCCTATGGTTGCCATAGAGCCTTTATCTTTATATTCAAACTTTTTAAGGGGTTTTCCTTCTATTAATTTCATTAGGTTTTCTCCTAATAATTTCCCTTGTTGAATAGCAGGTTGTGCTACTTGAGGATGTCCATTTGGATACTTTTCTGTTTCCATTAAAGCAATATCTCCAAGGGCAAAAATATTGGCATATCCTTCCACTTGATTGTATCTGTTTACACGATATCTATTTGCTTTTTCAATGAGTGCCTTTTCCGACAAACCTTGAATGGGATTTCCAGTAACTCCAGCAGCCCAAATCAGGGTTTCTGTTTCTAAAATTAAATCGGTATTTGTGGAAACTATTAAGCCATCGTAGTTTTTAACAAAAGTATTACAGTGAATAGCAACTCCTAGTTTTTCTAAAAATTCCAATGCTTTTTTGGAGGCATGATCACTCATTGGAGGCAAAAGTTTAGGACCACCTTCCAACAAATGAATTTGCATATCGTGTGAATTTAAATCGTGATAATCTCTTGGAAGAATATGGTTTTTCAATTCGGCAATAGCTCCAGCAAGTTCTACCCCGGTTGGCCCGCCACCAACAATTACAAAGTTTAAGAAGGCTTCACGTTCTTCTAAAGATTTTGCTATGGTTGCTCTTTCAAAATTTTGAAGTATCAAACTTCTTATATTTAAGGCTTGCGGCAAATTTTTCATTGGCATGCTATTGTTTTCAATAGCCTTATTGCCAAAATAATTGGTTTTTGTCCCTGTTGCAATTACTAAATAATCATAAGATAACGATCCAATATCGGTAATAATTTGATTGTTTTCAGCATCTATAGTAGATACTTGCGTCAAACGAAAAAAGATGTTATTGTGTTTTTTAATAATTTTCCTTAAAGGATATGCAATGGAATCTGGTTCCAAACCAGAAGATGATACTTGATAAAGTAAGGGTTGAAATGTGTGATAATTGCGTTTGTCCAAAAGTACAACTTGAACTTTTTTATTTGCAAAACGTTTCACCAAGCTGACGCCTGCAAAACCCCCACCAATGATGACAATACGTGGGTTTGTGGATTTTGGAATGTTCATAAAGTTTTAGAAAATATCTAAAACAAAGGTACAATAAACAGGACTTATTGACTATTTTTAAATAAACTTTTACTTCTTTGTAACTAAATGAAACAAACATCTACTTATAGATTAACTAAACCATCAGTTTGAATAAAGAGTTAGAACATAGCTTTGTTGAAGAATTAGAGAAAAATCAAAACATTGTCCATAAGGTTTGTAGAATTTACACCAACAACCAAGAGGCTCACAACGATTTATTCCAAGAAATCACCATTCAACTTTGGAAAGCCTATCCTAAGTTTAGAGGAGATTCCAAATTTAGCACCTGGATGTATCGTGTTGGGCTAAATACAGCCATAACACTCTACAGAAAACGAAAACGCTCTATTGCTACCGAAGATTTTAGTTCTTTCCAATATAAAATAAAAGCGGAACCATACGATGATACTGAAGAAGAACAATTAAAACTTTTGTATAAAGCTGTTCACCAATTAAATGATATTGAAAAAGCACTTGTTTTCCTTTATTTGGAAGACAAGAATTATAAAGAAATAAGTGAAACTCTGGGAATTACCGAAGTGAATGCAAGAGTAAAGATGAATCGAGTGAAAACAAAGTTAAGAACCATTTTAAATCCGTAACCCTATGGATGAATTAGAATTATTAAAAAAAGACTGGAAGAAAGATGAAGATACCAAGTATCCAAAACTTTCTTACAAAGAGTTATACAACATGATTTTGAGGAAATCGTCATCCATAGTCAAGTGGATTTTTATTATTAGTCTGTTGGAATTTATTTTTTGGCTGATTATTTCGTTTGCATTCAAGGATACCGATTTCAACCAACGTTTCGAGACCTATCACGCCGATAAAATCATGATTCCTTTTATGGTTTTAGGCTATTTTATTTTAGCCTATTTCTTTTATAGGTTTTATATGAATTACAAAACAATTTCTGCTACGGATAATGCTAAAATTTTAATGGAAAACATATTAAAAACCAGACGTACCGTTAAACAATACGTAGGTTTTAACTTAATATATTTAGCTGTTTCTGCTTTTATGGTTTTGGGAATTCAGTTTAATAGAGATAAAGAAGTTATTTCTCTTATGGACAAAGCATCTGCCAACGGAGAAATATTTAAGTTCTATGCTACAACTATTATAGTAACAGTTGTAATACTTGCTTTATCTATTGGTGTAATTCTAGGCTTCTACTACCTAATTTATGGAATTTTATTAAAACGCTTAAACAAGAATTACAGAGAGCTAAGAAGAATGGAAGTCTAACTAATAATCATCTTCAAGACGCCATTTTCTCATTTTGTTCAATTCTTCTTTTTCTTCCAAAATCTCTCTAGGAATCACTTTTAGAAAAGAAGGATGCTGTTCGATCGCGTATTCTATTTTTTCTACTATTTCAGCTATGCTTTCGTTGTCATAATCAATATCCAAAGGCTGTTTAATTTCAAAGGTTTGTAAAATATTTTTCTTTTTTACACGGAGACCTTTTTTATCGAAAGAACGTCTAAAACCATCAATTACAATAGGTACAACAACAGGTTTATAATGTTTTATAATATGTGCCGTACCTTTTCTAATAGGTTTAAAAGGCGTTGTAGTTCCTTGAGGAAAAGTAATTACCCAACCATCGTCCAAAGCCATTTTAATGTTCGAAATATCGCTCATCTTTACTTGTCTATTTACATCTTCGCCTTTAGCCCTCCATGTACGCTCAATACTAATGGAGCCAGCATAAGCCAATATTTTAGGCAACAAACCAGATTTCATGGTTTCTTTTGCCGCGACATAATAAATATTTAATTTAGGATTCCATAAGTATCCAATATTTTTAATATTGTCTTCACGATTACTTAAACTAGCATTAAACACATGGAACATGGCAACCACATCAGCAAAATAAGTTTGGTGATTGGATATAAAAAGCACGTTTTTATCCGGTAAGTTTTTAATTATTTCAGAACCTTCAATTTGAAGTTCGTTAAACCCCCTAAATCGTCTATGAGATAAAGAACCAATAATTCTAATCACCCATTTTTTTATAAAAAGTATATGTCCGAAAGGGTTTCTTTTAAACAATCCCATAAAATTAGTTTCATAGTTAGGAAATACAAAGGTAGTAAAACAGAACTTTTACAGGACTTGTTTTAACAAGTCTTTTATTTCACTGAGCATCATAGCTGTAGCTCCCCAAACCACATGACCATTTAAATTAAAAGCAGGAACCATAACATCTACGTTATATGAAGTTGATACAATTTTTGTAACTACGTTGGCGTCGTTGATAAAATCGGTTAAAGTAATTTCCAAAATATCCTCCACTTCATCGTCTTGTTTTATAAAATGTGGTGTTCGTTTAGAAATTCCAATAAAGGGTTGAACAAAATAATTACTAGGCGGAATATAAATTTGTGTAAGTGCTCTTAAAACCTCAATATGTTGCACAGGTATGCCAACTTCTTCAAAAGTCTCTCTTATAGCAGCGGCTTTAATGGACGTATCTGAACGCTCTAATTTTCCTCCTGGAAACCCAACTTGTGCGGAATGGACCCCTTTGTACGTTTTTCTTAGAATTAAAACCAAATTAGTTTCCTGGATATTATTTGGATAAAATAAAGCCATGACCCCAGCTTTTTTTGCGTTTTTTATCAGGTGCTTTTGTTTCTCCTCCAAGATTTCCCTAAAAGGAGGAGACATTTTTAACTGAGAAGGTTCGGCTGGAAGTGGGATATTTTCTATTTTTGAAATGAGCTTACAAAATTTATCAAATTCCATGGTTTTTTATTAAATATTAAGCCATCATTAATAAACCTGATATTTTTAAAACATTCAAATTTATTTATGAAATATATTTTTCTAGTGCTTTTTAGTTTTATTTTATTGAATTGTGAAGATAAGCAATCTGGCAAAAATACAGAGACTACTTTAAAGGAATCACCAAAAAAAAATAAAAAAGACAGTCTTTTAAAAAATGAAGCAGATGCAGAGTTTGAAATTAAAGACACCACCAAGTTAACAGACAAAAATGCTATGGAGTTTTTTCTTATTTACGAAAAGAAAAACCCTGAAAACAAGGTGCGTATTACTACAAGTTTTGGAACTATAGATATCTTATTGTTTAATGAAACCAAATTTCATCGAGCAAATTTTATTTTCTTAACAAAACAAGGATATTTTAATGACACCCAGTTTTACAGGGTAATAGATAATTTTATTGTTCAAGCTGGAAATTCAGACAATCCGGAAATTGCTAAAAAACGTTATAACATTGGGAAATATCTTTTACCAACAGACACCAAACGTGGCTTTAAACATGATAGAGGCGTTATTAGTATGCCAAGTAGTGAAATTGAAAACCCATACAAGCTAGCTTCTCCATTCGAGTTTTTTATAGTACAACAAAAAGGTGGCGCGCATCATTTAGATGGCGATTATACCATTTTTGGAAAAGTAATTAATGGTATGGACGTCGTGGATAAAATTGCTGAACAAAAAACAGACAAAAGCGATTGGCCTTTAAGCAATATCTATATTGAAAAAGTAGAAATAATTAAGTAGTTTTTTTGCCTAAGTTGTCGCGTTATAAGTTCGACAATCATTTCAATTTCAATTTCAAAAAGAACTCTCCTCGTTTTTGTAAAGACTAGGTAAACTAATTCCAAAACGAATGGCTAAGAGTCTTATTATAATTACGGTCAATCCTGCCAAAGCAAAGGCCAAATCTACAGGCATGGTAAGTTTCATAAATAAAAAATACGAAAACCCTCCGATAATACAGGCAGTGGCATAAATCTCTTTTCTAAAAATAACAGGAATTTCATTACAAAGGATGTCTCGAATAACACCACCAAAACAAGCCGACATAGTTCCTAAAGAAATACAAATAATTGGATTTAATCCTGCCGAAATTCCTTTTTCCACACCTACAACTGTATATAGGCCAATTCCAATAGTATCAAATAATAGCAAGGATTTTCTTAAGTAATCGATCTTATTTCTAACCACAACAGCAAATATGGTAGAGCCTAAAATAACATAGGTGTAGGTCATGTTTTTCATCCAGCTAACTGGTGTATCTCCTATTAAAACATCTCGTAAAGTTCCTCCTCCTACAGCTGTAACAAAGGCAATAATCAAGATACCAAATGGATCCATGCGTTTACTTAGGGCAACTAAAACACCCGAAATGGCAAAGGCTATGGTTCCTAAAATATCTAAGCTATAAAACATGATTAATTATTTTTTTTAAGGACTGACCGATCTAAAAAGTTCAATCTTTTATTTTGTTTAGAGCGCAAAATAAAGACAATTGCAAACCATATAAAAGGTTTATGTTAAAAATCTGAAATCACTCCTCTTAAAACCAACAATTCAAGGGCCTTAAATAACAATTGGGAATATTTACTTAGACTATAATTAAAATTATTTAGACCTTTAATACGTATTAATCAACTAAAATATTTAATCATGAAAACGCTCACATTAATTTTCTCTCTCTTTTTTATTACACAAGTATTCCAAGCTCAAGACAGCCCAAAAACCTATAGTATAACTGTTAAAATTGACAATGCATTAAACGACGATGGCAGCATGTTGATTGGCTTGCATAACGGAAGTACTTTTATGAAAAGTAAGGATCTTGACAACCAGAAAAGTGCCATTGTAGATGGAAAAGTACAAGTAACTTTTGAAGGCTTAACTCCAGGAACATACGCTATTATGGTATTTCATGACGCAAATGATAATGGGAAAATGGATTTCGACACCAATGGAATGCCTTTAGAGTCTTATGGAATGTCCAACAACCCAATGCTTTATGGTCCACCAAGTTTTACGGATGCCATGTTTAATTTAGAAAATAAAGATTTAGAGCTACATATTAGACTGTAAAAGTCTTATATCCAACAAAAAATTAAGCGACCTTTTGGCTACATCAAGTATCCAAAATAGGTCGCTTTTACAATTGCTATTAATTTAAGAGTTCTATACAGTTTCTCCCAACCAAGCTTTCATCATCCAAACAGTTTTTTCTTGTTCGGTAATAAAATCACTCATCATGGAGTTGGTTCCTTCATCTTTGGCTTCATCTGTTTTATCTAGAATTTGTCTTTCAATTTTCAATAATTCAGATAAAGATTCAATAATTAAACGAACTGCTTTTTCGTCTTGGGAAATATTTTTACCAATGGGCACTTTTGCCAATTTGGTATAATCATCAAAAGTATGCCAAGGTGTTTCACCTAGAGTTAAAATACGTTCAGCAATTTCATCTACTTTAATATTGGCATCCGTATATAGCTCTTCGAATTTCACATGTAAATCGAAAAAACGTTTTCCCTTAATATTCCAATGGATTCCTCTTAAGTTTTGATAATATATTTGAAAATTTGCTAATAATTCATTTACGTCTTTAGCAATGTCTTTGGTCTTATTTTGATTTAATCCAATACTATTAAGTTTCATAATGTTTTCTGTTTTAATTATTTACTCCAATTTACCAGATAATTAACAAATTATATCATAAGTTTTATTGATAGTTTTTATATTTTTATAGTCTAAATTGATACCCATGACTATCACGCAACTATATTACGTTCTAGCAGTAGCCGAAAACAAGAATTTTACTAAAGCCGCCGAAAAATGCTTTGTTACCCAACCTACCTTAAGCATGCAAATACAAAAATTGGAGACCGAATTGGATGTCTTAATTTTCGATAGGAGCAAAAAACCCATTGAATTAACCGATGTGGGCAAAAAAATAGTCAATCAGGCAAAAAATATTGTGAACGAATCCTATAGAATTCAAGATATAGTCGATCAACAAAAAGGTTTTATAGGAGGCGAATTTAAACTAGGTATTATTCCAACTATTATGCCGACGCTTTTACCTATGTTTTTAAAAACCTTCATAAAAAAATATCCTAAAATCAAACTTAAGATTGAAGAATTAACTACAGACGACATTATCTCCAGATTAAACGAAGGTCATTTAGATGCTGCGATAGCTGCTACCCCTTTAGAAACTGAAAGTATCAAGGAACGTGTACTTTATTATGAACCCTTTGTAGGCTATATTCCAGAGCACCACAGATTACATAGCAAACAAAAAATAAATACGGACGATTTAGAGATTGATGATATGCTGCTTCTTGAGGATGGACATTGTTTTAGAGATGGCGTTATCAACTTGTGTAAAACATTTAAAAATCAAGTGGACACCAATTTTCAATTGGAAAGTGGCAGTATTGAAACCTTAATAAAGCTTTCTAATGAAGGTCTAGGAATGACACTCCTTCCTTATTTACATACCTTAGATCTCAACGACAAATCCAAAGGTAATTTACATCACTTTAACGAACCAACTCCTGCTAGAGAAGTAAGCATCCTTTACCATAAAAGTGAATTAAAGATGCAAATAATTGAAGCCATGCATACGGTTATTTCTGGTATTATAAGAGGTGCAATTGCCTTTCAGAATGTTAAAATTATTAGTCCACTACCTAAATAATGAATTTTTATAATTTTTCAATAGATGTTAGGACAACCCTATAATAACTGTATTCTGGAATATTCGCTACTCTTTTACATATTTTTTTAATTTCACCTGAAAAATTTATTTGAGCTGGTTCATTAATGTCATTTTTTAAATAATCAAATTGACCATTTAAAAAGCTTTCATTGCAAACTATCATGATATCTTTACAATAGAGACAATTTTCAGGAGAGATACCTATCCAAAAATGATCATTACAATAATCATCTAATGGATCAAGCTGTGTTTTTATAACCAATAGTTGCAACCAGATTATCTTCTTCTAAAACAGACATTTCCTCTAAAGTTTCAGAATTACATCCACAATCGGGAGGTGTATCGCCATCCTTATCACAATTACTACTTATTAAGACTAAAAAAAAATACAAGAGGTAAATTTAGGGAAGACTAATATATTTAAAACAACTTTATTACCAAAGTCTTGAGTATATAATATAACACTGCAAAGAAAATCTCGTGCTCCCTGAAATATTATCTTTAATCATTAAAAAAGAGAACACAAGCTGTTTCGGGTTTAGACTTATAATGGGGTTGTTTTTAACCAAACTCTCTGTTAAAACATTTTCATTTTTTTACATAAAGTTTAAAGACTTGTTGTACGCAAGTGACAGATACGCATAAAAAAAGACCAACGCATGGTACCGTCTTCATTCCAGGAACTTAATTCATTATAGGTCTAAACATAGAGAATAAAACAGATGTTAAAAATCTCATGTCATTCTTATTTCACTATGAGTTCTATCCAAATAATTTTAGATTAAAAAAAAGCGACCTGTTGGTCGCTTTAGTTTTTATTCTTTTAGATAGATTAAACATTGATTTAAGTCGGGATTCTGCTGTACAAGAGATTGGATAAAAATCTTTAACTCTTCAATTTCATAAGGCAATAATCTTTGAAGGGCTTTTTGTACTTCTCTGCAAAACAACGTAGCGTCAAAACTTACTTTATCAAGTACAGTTTTAGTGTACTCGAACATTGCTCTAGCCATAGTATTTTAAGGTTTTGGTTAAAAGTAGATTTGTTTAATATGCTGAATAATTTAGTTTAGTTTGTTAAATTTAATGAAAAAAAGGATTGCTTTCTCATTTAAACATAAATTTAACAATCTCTTATACATTTAAAACCTGTTATCTCCATCTAATAAATCTCCTAAGCCGCCAAGAATACTGCCCTCACCCTTATCTTTACCCCCTCCTTTTGGGGCAGCTGCCAAAACACGTCCAGCCAATCTGCTAAATGGTAAAGATTGAATATAAACAGTTCCGGGGCCTTGAAGCCTTGCAAAAAACACACCTTCTCCTCCAAAAACAGTATTTCTTATGCCTCCAATAAATTCAATATCATAATCTACATCTTGTGTAAAACCAACGATACAGCCAGTATCTACCCTAAGTACCTCGCCAGAACGCAATTCTTTTTTTGCCATGGTTCCTCCAGCATGCACAAAAGCCATTCCGTTGCCTTCTAGTTTTTGCATGATAAAACCTTCACCACCAAATAATCCACGTCCTAGTTTTTTACTAAATTCAATACCTATACTTACTCCTTTAGCTGCACATAAAAACGCATCCTTCTGACAGATAAACTTTCCATTAAAGGCCCTTAAATCAATTGGGATTATTTTACCTGGATAAGGAGAGGCAAAACTAACCTTGCGCCTATCGTTTAAATTGTTGTAAAATACTGTGATAAATAAGCTTTCTCCAGTAAGAATTCGTTTTCCAGCACCAAGTATGGAATCTAAAAATCCCTTATTTTTAGAAGAACCATCGCTAAAAATAGTTTTCATTTTAATGCCATCGTCCATCATCATAAAAGTACCAGCTTCTGCCACTACACCTTCTTGAGGATCCAGTTCTATTTCTACAAACTGCATTTCTTCGCCGTAAATTTTGTAATCTATTTCGTGAACTGTCATAATTTTTGATTTTATTATTTAAGCCACCATTTCTAAAGCTATGGACGGATAAATGTTTGGCTGTTAAATTGTTCAGTATATCAGTTGATAAATTCGACGATTTGTTACATCTTTCTTTAAAATTTTAACGACAGAATATTGAAAATCACAACTGAATACGGTAAACTAAAACCTATGATTTCAATTTGAGTGTCCATTCAAATTGAAAATTTGAGACCTCAATTCCTTCGGAGTTGGTTCCCTTCGAATGCATCCATAAAGTTTGTCCTTCACCAGTTTCAATGGCTTTTTTAATAACTTCACCTACTTGTAAACCCTCTGTACAGACAAAGGTTATTTTTCCAGTGGCTTTTTTAACAAAGCTCGCTTGGTTATTGGCAACCAACATGGATATGTTTTTGCCGCTAGCTTTAATTTGTTGCATGACCAAGGCACCTGTAGTAAGTTCGGCTGCCATACCTTGAACTGCCCAAAACATGGAGTTAAAAGGGTTTTGATTAATCCATCGATGTTTTACGGTAACAACACATTTTTCATTATCTATAAAACGTGTTCTAACACCCGTAAAATAGGCGGAAGGCAATTTCAATAATAAGTAAGCATTAAGTTTATTGGGTGATATTTTCATTTGAATTCTTTAAATTATTTACATGGAGTTAAAGTGACATCCTGATTTTAGTTAAACTCTTAGTCTTCTATAAAATCAATATTATTTATGTATTATTT
>NZ_DATGNO010000023.1:0-6916 GCF_035306705.1 Xanthomarina sp. | reverse complement strand
TATAAGGGCGGTTTTTTTATTTTTACACCCTCTAAGTTTCTTATCTTTAGTTCTTAATTCACTGTTATACAGTTGTTTCTGTTGCTAATTAGTATCTAAATGAGTGTAATCGACTGATAATCAGTACTGCATTACATATTGTATCGGAAAGTAATTTATGCCATTAATCTTTGTATGTATTTTAAAGATGCTTCTCGTATCGCTATGAGCCTTTATGTTTTTTGGAGATGAGTGCCATGGCTTCGACACTACATAGAACACGTTAGTTGCATCAACTTTTAGGTTTGCCTTTTTACAGTACACGTTGTCGAATACGCTAATGCCAAGCATGTTTCTGGTAGTAATTGTCTGCATCTAGCAAACGAGCGTGGTATTCTAAATTATTGTTGTAATTCAGCATTCTCTCAATTATATAACTCGTATCCTATTACACTTTACACGTCTTTTCAATTCTTCTATATTTTTGCAAAAGATCATGAATTACAAGCTTGGCAATGTATGCAGTTAGTATTGATTTAAACCAATAAATAATTTTTTATTTCAGAATAAATATTAACTTGGGAATATATTTTATATACTAAACCATTAATTTTTTAATAATATGAAAAGATATTTTAATGTAAATTCACCGATTTTTTTTAAATCTAAAATCACACTTGTTACACTTTTTGTCGCTTTAAGTTTTGCGTGTTCTTCTGAGGATGGCGTGGACGGTACAAATGGAGAGCAAGGTACTCAAGGAGAGCATGGGATTGATGGCAACGCCAACGTAAAAAAATACACGCTCACGATTGAAGCTGCCGATTGGAATAATGCCGTACATGGTGGAAATGATAATGTTTATCACTATTATGCAGTCCCAAGTTCACTTACAGGTGATATTGATATTTTCAACTCTGGATACCTGGTCCTTGCTTATGGAAAACCTTTAGGATTTGATTATAGCCAGACAAAATTATTACCGTATACTTTTGGCATGGGTGCTAGTTACGGAATAAAGTTTGAAATGGACATTAATAGAAATAGGATACTAATGTTTAAAACAACTAATGGATGGGATAGTAATAGTCTAAGTTTAGCCGAAATGCCGAGTTCCTTTATAGTAAATATTTTTATGATAGAAGTTAATGCCTCAAACAGAGTCATAAACGACATAGATATCAACAATTATGAAGAGGTTGTTAAGTACTTTGAAATAAACTAATGTATGCTTAATGATGTTGTTTAAAAGATAACTTTCTGATTAACAATTAACTAAGCATCGATTTTAAAATAAAAAGGTCTGATTTTATAAAATCAGACCTTTTTTTAAATTGTCAATTTAGGATGTTATCCAGGATTTAAGTGGTTTTGAGCAGTCTGTGACTGCTTTCATTTTTTTAATGTTAAAACATGGTCTTGACCATTTAGTTGTTGTACATCTTGGTTTATCTATAATTGCACTGTTAAGCCAGATAGAATAGGTGTGAATTTCAAAGTTTTAGATTCAAAAAAGGTGGAACTCTAAAATTTTAATCTCCAATTAATGCTGCGGCATCACGATCCAGAATAAATTCGACGTGAGGTATGGTTTGAAGTAAAGATGCTGGAACTTCTGTAGATATTTCACCACGAAGCGCTTTACTGATGATTTGAGATTTATCTTTACCAATAGCGAGAAGCATGATTTTCTGGGCTTTAATTATGGTATGAATTCCAACACTTATGGCTTGATATGGAACGTTTTCAATGGTTCCAAAATCGCCTTCTGCATCTTTTCTAGTAAGTGCATGTAAATCAACCAAACGCGTTGTAGAATCAAAGCTGGATCCAGGCTCATTGAATCCGATGTGGCCATTACGACCAATTCCTAATAATTGTAAATCTAAACCTCCAAAACTCCTTATTTTTTCTTCGTAATCCGTACAATAAAACGGTATGCGATCAGAAGAGCAATCTGCATGCGGAATGTGAATATTACCTGGTTGAATATCTACATGGCCAAATAAGTGATGCTGCATAAAGTAAGAGTAGCTTTGAATGCTTTTTGAGCAAATTGGATAATATTCATCCAAGTTAAAACTGATGACATTATGGAAACTTAATTTTTCTGTTTTATGCAAACGAATAAGCTCTTGATAAACCTTAATTGGCGTTTTACCTGTAGCCAAACCCAAGATAGCACGTTCGCCTTGCTTTTGTTTTTCAAGTATCACGTCTGCTATTTGTCGCGCTGTATAAATAGAAGCTTGTTCTGCATCAGAACACAAAGTGAGATTCTGTCTATCTGTATGTTTGGTAAAAGTATTTGACATATTTTCTAAAGAAGGTCTTTTTAATCAAGAGGGAACTCCGATTTCTGTTTTTTAAAACCGGCGAATTTCTAAAAAGGAAAATCTATTCTGCATCTGTATTTCTTGAAAAAAATGATACAATTTGCAAAAGTAATATCTTTTTTTTAAAATTTCATCAATAAATAATTATTAATTGCAATAGGGATATTCCAATTGGAACAGTTTCTAAATGAAATAGTTATAAGATTTCAAAATATAGGTGATTGCTAGATCTTTTCCCGAAAGACGGCTCAAAAAGATATTGCTCTTCTAATTATTCTTCATTCAAACCATAAGTGTTCCAAAGAAGTGCGTTTTATTGCGTTTTAGTGAGAGAGAGATCTTTAAACATCGGCTACTTTTTAAAATAAGCGTTTACTATATTTGCTGAAAATATATTACTTGTACTACCATTCTATGGCTTCTATAAAATCGTTTTCGTTTCTACTTTTATTAATCTGTGCCACCCAAAAACTAACTGCTCAAGAGTGTTACTATGTTGACAGGCATGCTATTGAAAAGGAAGTTCTAGCTATTCCTGGTGAAACCATGGGGCAAAAACTTGAAAGTCTGCTCTTTTGGTCGCAAGATGAAAAAGAAAGACGATTTTCTATGATGCAGGCTATTTATCCAAGCATTCCTATTCCCACGGGCAATAAAAGTTCTTCGCTGGAGGAACTTGGAAATATGACTCCAAAATGGGAAGATGAAACTACGCTAGTTTCTTATATGAAAGACAATCACGTTCAGGGTATTGTCGTGCTACAAGACAATAAAATAAGATTAGAAAAGTATGCAGACGGAATCACTCAAGAAACACTTTGGACTTCTTTCTCTGTAGCAAAATCCGTTTCCTCTATGCTGGTGGGTGTTGCTTTAAAAGAAGGCGCTATTGAGAGTTTGGAAGATCCATTAAAAAAATATATCAATGAGTTTAATGAACATGATTATGGTGAAGTAACCGTGCGCCAATTATTAACCATGACTTCGGGCATTGAATGGAATGAAGATTATGAAGATCCAAACTCGGATGTTGGACAAATGTATAAGGCGCACTGTCAAGGTGTCGAGTCTCATATTTTGACTTATATGAGGCCTTTAAAATTTGCTTACAAACCTGGAACTCATTGGAACTATAATACTGGTGAAACTGATTTAGTGGGGATTTTAGTCCAGAAAGCTACAGGTAAAAGCTTGGCGGAATATCTTTCTGAGAAAGTATGGAAGCCCTTTGGAATGGAGCATTGCGCAGCTTGGTTAGCAGATGAGTGCAGCCATCTAAATCTTGGTGGAAGTGGTCTTTCGGCGAGCCTAAGAGATTTTGCACGCTTGGGAATTATCATGTTGGATGCCGGTAAAGTTGGAGGTGAAAACATACTTTCAGAGGCCTATTTAAAAGATGCCACCTCTCTATTACAACAAGTGAATGATGAAGGTGATGGTTATGGCTATTTATGGTGGCGTTTTCAAGATGGTAGCTATGGCGCTTTCGGAATATTCGGTCAAATGGTTTATATCAATCCGCATAAAAACATCGTCATCGCCCAAATCGCAGCATGGCCCAAAGCAGGTTCTAAAGCGCTCACTCAAGAAAGACAAAATTTTATCGAAGCCGTTCAACGCGTAATTGATTAAAGAGAAACGGTCTCAGCTTCAACGCATTAGAGTTTCTATAGCGCATTGCACACTTTTAATGGATAAATAAGTGAAACGAAGGTTGTTTTTTGCATAGATGGCTATGTCATTGATGGCCCTTAAGCACCATTGCTATATATTTTATTAAATTTATGTTTCATTTCGATGTTTCCAAGCATGACTATTTCAGCACCATGAGGAAGTATGGTATTTGAAGATAATAAAGTAAACACTTCAGAGTTTTCTTTTATAGCAATGATAGATAATCCTGTTTTAGCACCTACACCGGATTCTGAAAGCGTTTTACCTTCTAACGATTTTGGTACAGGAATAATAAACAAGGTGAAACCCTCTCCAAGAACGGTTAATTCTTGACCTTTAGAAATAGATAAGATGGCCTCCGAGCCTAATGTGGAGTAACTTAAAACAAAATCGGCTCCTGCTTTTTGCATAATATCCACATTTCGGGCTTCAGAAATACGACTCACAATTCTCACTTCTTGGTTTAATTTTCGACAGTATGAGGCGAGATAAATATTCATGGTGTCGTCGTGGGTTGTAAGTAATATCGATGGCGCTTCCAAAATCCCTGCTCTTTTTAATAATTGATAGTCTGCTGCGTCTCCTTTAAATACTTGATTGCAATAGGGTTTTACTTTTTTAAGTACCTTCGGATCCTTATCAACCACATTCACTAAAACACCTTTTTTATGTAAAGATTTTACGGCTGCCAATCCTACTTTACCTGCTCCAATGAGCAATACAGGATTGGGATTTATATTATAATCAAGGAAAAGTGCATCAATTTTATTGAGTTGCTCTTTATTTCCTATAATTACCAGAACACTATCGTGTGTTAGTATTTCATCCCCTTTTATTGGTTGTAATCTGCCACGTTCCCAGATACCCACAATACTCACCCCAAACTTTTGTCTTAAGTTAATTTCTCGTATTTTTTTTGAAGCTAAAGGTGTGTTGTGGATAGGCAATTCGGCAATTAAAAGGTCTTCATATTGTCCGATGGCATGAGACTCTGCATGTTGTGTATAAACTCTATTAGCCAATTGTTCGCCAAGCCATTTTTTTACGGGTAAAACATGGTCTGCGCCACTTAGTTGTTGTACATCTACAGATTCTATATCTGTAGCAATGGCAACAATGGGTATTGTGGGAGCAATTTGCCGTATGGTGAGTATGATTTTGGTATTTAGAATATCATTTCTATTAACCACAATTAGTTTCGCATCCTTAATATTGGCGGCGATAAAGGTTTTCTCATCATCCAATTCGCCTAATAGTACTGAAACATGGTTGTTATGAATTTTTAGCGCTTTTTCTAGATCGTTTTCTATAACATAATAAGGCGTGTCCTCTTGCTTAAATCTCTCCGTGAGGTCTCGGGTTATAATATCATAGGAACAAATGATAACATGATCTTTTACTTGGGAAGGAACTTGACGAGGCACTTTGTTTTTTTCTCTGGACTCTAAAAGCGGCACATAAAAGTGTCTAATAAAAGCAAAAGGCAGAAAAATAAGCAACATAAAAATCCCAGAAAGCAACACCACAATACTGAAAAAACGCCCCAAGTCCGATGTAAACGTAATATCTCCAAAACCCAAGGTACTCATAACGGTAAGTGTCCAGTACAGCCCTGTAATCCACGAGTGGTTTTGACCTTCTATTTCCATAATAACATGAAAAAGAATGGTGAAGACGATAATTACAACTCCTAAAAGAACCAGATATTTAAGAAGTATCTTGGAGTTTCTTTTAAAGTCTCTATCACTCAAATAATAAGCTAACTGACTGGTAACAAATTTCATGTTCTTGTGTTTTTATATCGTGTTTACAATTTGGTCTTTATAAATCTTTTTTACAAATAATTAACAGCAAATATTTTTAGTAAACATATATCTTAATAATGGCTTTTTATTAAATATGGGTGTGTAAAATTCTGTTAAACAAAAACGATAGTTGTTATAAAATTGTATCTTTGTTTTTACGATGAAAAAAGTATTCCATAAAATAATGTCTATGCTCATGGCTTTTGTAGTGTTATTCTCTACAATGTCATTTACAATCAACATGCATTATTGTGGCGGTTCTTTAATGGATTCTGCTATTTTTCAAAAAGTAGAAACCTGTGGTATGGAGATGGATAATCCTTTAAGTGAAGGATGTTCTATAACTAAAAAGGATTGCTGTAAGGACGAACAAGTCGTTTTGGATGGTCAAAACGAATTGCAGCTTTTAATTGATAAAATTTCTTTCGAGCAGCAAATCTTTGTTGCCACCTTTATTCATTCGTATATCAATCTTTTTGAAGGACAGGATGAGAATATCGTTCCTTTTAGAGATTATAATCCCCCCTTTCTCATACGTGATATACAGAAACTTCACGAGACTTACCTAATTTGATTTTAAACAGTTCCGTATCCCGATAGCTATCGGGACGGAGAAATTAGCCCTATGGTTACTGCCATTCTGGGCCCGTTTTGTGTCGTCTAATTTTCTGTTTTACAGAATCTCATTCAATGTTTAACTGTTTAACAATCAATCCAAATGCTAAATAAAAGCATGAAATTTCTCATAGAGAACAAGCTGGTAGCCGTCTTGTTGCTCGCCCTATTTGTCGGTATGGGGGTGGTCAATGCCCCTTTTAATTGGGATACGGGTTTTCTGCCCAGCAATCCCGTAGCCGTTGATGCCATTCCCGATATCGGTGAAAATCAACAAATCGTTTATACCGAATGGGAAGGTCGTTCCCCACAGGATATAGAAGATCAAATAAGCTATCCTCTTACCACTTCACTTTTGGGGATTTCTGGGGTGAAGACCATCCGTAGTTCCTCAATGTTCGGGTTTTCGAGCATCTATATCATTTTTGAAGAGGATGTGGAATTCTATTGGAGCCGAAGCCGCATCTTGGAAAAGCTAAATTCCTTGCCCGCCGGTTTGCTGCCTGA
>NZ_DATGNO010000022.1:0-7314 GCF_035306705.1 Xanthomarina sp. | reverse complement strand
CATCTCGTTCCTTTTGTTAAAAAAGAAATAGTTCCAGTTGTAATATGCAAAATTCAATGTTGCTTTCATATTGAGTCTGCTAAAGTAGCTAATAAATTTAAAAAACAAAATGTAAAGACTATTTTTTAATTGAAATCGATTACGAAATAGTTATTTTTACAAAAAATCTACGAGCTTTATGTCTATTGAAGTTGAAAATATTACAAAAATTTACGGTTCGCAAAAAGCACTGAACAACATTTCCTTTAAGGTGAATAAACCGGAAATTGTTGGGTTCCTAGGTCCAAATGGAGCAGGAAAATCGACAATGATGAAGATTTTAACCACCTATATCGAAGCTTCTAATGGACAAGCTAAGGTGAATGATTTTGATGTAATCACTAACAAGCAAAAGGTGCAACAAAGCGTTGGGTATTTACCAGAACACAATCCGTTGTATTTGGAACAATATGTTAGGGAATATTTGGCTTTTAATGCAAACGTTTATGGTGTAGATGAACAACGTATCGAAGAAGTAATTACCTTAACTGGATTAACTCCTGAATCTCATAAAAAAATTGGGCAACTTTCTAAAGGTTACAGGCAGCGGGTAGGTTTAGCAAATGCATTATTGCACAATCCAGAAGTATTGATTTTAGATGAACCTACAACAGGTTTAGACCCAAATCAATTGGTAGAAATTAGAAGGTTGATTAAAGATATAGGGAAAGAAAAAACAGTGTTTCTATCCACCCATATCATGCAGGAAGTGGAAGCTATGTGCGACCGAGTCATCATCATCAATAAAGGTGAAATTGTTGCCGATAAAAAACTCAAGGAACTTCGTGATGGCCAAGAACAAATTGTTGTTGTTGAATTTGATTATCGCATTGAAGACGCCTTTTTAATGAATTTACCCAATGCACAACAAGTAGTAAATACACACGATTTTATTTATGAAATCACTTTTTCTACCACTGAAGATATGCGTTCTCATGTGTTTGATTTCGCACATGACAATCAGTTGAAAATCCTACAGTTAAACCAGAAGAATGTAAGTTTGGAGAGTTTGTTTCGGGAGTTGACTAAATAAATGATTTTCTACTATTGCACAGAGGAAACACAGAGATTCGCAGAGCGATTTTCTCTTATTCAAAAATAAGCTGCCCTTTATAAAGTTGTTCTATTTCTACTATTGGTGGATTGTTTTTAGAAATTAAATTTCCTACGCCACGCAAAACACCTTTTAAAACTTGCTGCGGATTTACAATCATGTCGTTGCTTCCTCTATGGGAAATTGTTACATTTTGAGCGATTAGATTTGCGCCTTCAAAACGTCCGGTTCCAGAATAAAAACCCACGGTTAAGTTAATTGTTTCCCCAGAAATATAAAAAGAAGATAAATTATTAGAGGTAATACTTAAATTATTGACCTGAACTTCTAGCCTAAAATCGCCCATAGTAAAATCTCCTTCAGCCACAAAGTCCTCCGAAAGCAAGCTTAAATTATTATAACTTAAAACTCCATCGGATAAGATATCATATTGCGTGGAACTTCTAATTTGAGAAATGTTTGGTGCCGAAACATAAATTTTGGTAGGCACATAATCCCTAACATAATTGCACGAATTATTATCCACGACACGTAATTGATTATTTACTACAACTACCTCCACATCGTTTAATAAATTCTTTCCTGTTTCTACCAAAACCTTGGTTTCTGGTGCTTCTTTTAAAATCAATTCAATGTTTCTGTTTACGAATATTTGTTCAAAATCTGCAACATCAATTTCCTGAATAATGATCTCTCCCGATTTCTGAAAACAGTCGATGGCATCTTCGCTATCGCAAGAAAATAAACATCCTAAAACAAATATGAATAACAGTTTTTTCATTTTTTATAATCTAATTCCAACCCCAAACTCTACAGCTTCCGCTTTAGCTCCATGAGATTTCAATGTTAATGCGGCAAACCATTTTTCACCAAAATAACGTTTTGCACCAATTCTAAGATACGTTCTTCCTTCAAAATCGTATGGATAATATACATAATATCCGAATTGAGTAATTACAGACAATTTATTGATGAACAATTCGTGTCCAGCAAAAATCCCGACCCGCTTATAGTCTTCGTCTCCCGAAACATTTTCTTCTGGAAATGAAACCGATTTATAATATATCAATTCCTTCAAAAACATAGAAAAAAACACATCTGTTCCAAAGTGTACAGCACTTTTATGCGACAAACGTTTATCGGCATAGGCAGAAAGTATATAAAACGGATATTGCCCACTGCCAATAACATCACTTTCATTAACACCAGTTCTAAAAACGAAATTGTACTTTACGGGTTCTGTAAATTTTTCTTTGGTGATGGTTTTAATATATTCAGGATCTGCTTCATCCAAATTATAAGTTAATCCCACATTAAAAGCAATGGTGTTGACACTTGTATTTGGTGCTTTTACATTGGCATTGGAATAATGCAAGAGCGAAAAACCGGCTTGAATTCCAAATCTATCAAATATTCTTTCTTTCTTATAATTAAGCATCAAATAGGTGGCACTTAAAATACTCGAGCCAAAAGCTACGTTTTTATGGTTTTCTACTTTATCGTAAGGGTTGGTAGTATAAGCCAAACCTTGACCAATACGCAATATGATATGACGTTTTAAGAAGTAAAAGTTATAATGAGCGTAAACTGAATAATTCGTGCCTAAAACATCGTTTTTTAAATCTTGATAAGCAAACGAAGCCCCCCAATCTGGATAACCATAGCGTTGTTCCCAGTCTTTTTCTCCAAAGGTTTTTTTATTCCAACTTAAAATGAACCCTTCAGGATGTCCATCAATTAAATGAAGGATATCGTTGTTATGCAGAGCAATATTTCCTGAAAAATAATTAGCATCGAAATACGATTTTGTTTGCTTTTCTTGAGAAAAAACAATTCCAAAACTAAAACATAAAAAGTAGGTTACTAATTGCCTCATTAATTTCAAATATGAAGCAAAAATAGCAGAATATTTAAAATACCCGCGATGCTATGGCTTTTATATTATCACTTTTCCTGAATGTAAGGAACTTTAAAAAATTCAATCCTTTTTAATTGTTGTTTTTTGCCAATCTTAAAATGTCTCCAAATACACCTCTAGCCGTAACCTCTTTTCCAGCGCCAGCACCTTGTATAACCAGTGGTCTTTCGCCATAAGATTCTGTAAATATTTCGAAAATAGCATCCGAGCCTTTTAGAGATCCTAATGGTGAGTTTTTAGGCACAGAAACTAATTGTACGTTTAATTGACCTTTGCTTTGGAATAAATCGCCCGACAAATCGCCAATATACCTCAATACGTGATCTGGTTCTTGTGCTTCTTTTTTACTTTGAAAAGTTTCATTAAGAGCTTCTAAATTTCCCAAAAACTCAGAGGCTGAAATGTTTCTAAACGCTTCTGAAATGAGATTTTCTATCTGAATGTCTTCAAATTCATTTTCTAGATCTAATTCTCGCGCAAGAATCAGTAATTTCCTGGCCACGTCGTTGCCACATAAATCTTCTCTTGGATCTGGTTCTGTATAACCTTTATCGATTGCCTCTTGTAAAATTTCTGAAAACGCTCTGTTTTCTGAAGAAAAGGCATTAAATAAATAACTTAATGATCCGGAAAAAACACCTCTTATTCTTGTGATGTTTTCGCCCGATTCGTGCAATAATTTAATGGTATCTATTAAAGGCAATCCAGCGCCCACATTAGTTTCGTATAGATATTCCTTCTTGTTTTTAGCTAGTTTCTCTCTTAATATTTTATAAAAACTATGAGAAACCGTATTGGCTATTTTGTTTGAAGAAACCAAATCGAATCCAGCTTCTACCAAGGGAATGTAATTATCAATAAAAGTAGCATTGGCCGTATTATCCACTGCTATAAGATTTTCTAAATGATGCTTTCTCGCAAAGTCAATAACTGCTTGGGAAGAACTGCTTCCAACGCCATTAATTTCTAAATCCTGTTTCCAATTTTCGTTTATTCCCGAAGCATTCAGCAGCACCTGTTTCGAATTTGCAATAGCAAATACACGTAGTTGAATGTTTCTACGTTTTAAAACAGCAGCTGCATTTTCTAGAATTTGATCGATTAAAGTACCACCAACCAAACCTTTTCCGAAGATGGCTATATTTATTTTTTTTGCCACCCCAAATACTTGGCCATGAATAACGTTAAGTGCTTTATGTAATTGATTTTTCCGAACGACCAAGCTCACATTTTTCCCAGAAATCGTATTGTTGAATAATAAAGGAACGATTTGGTTTTTTATAAGCGAATTATAGGGTTGATGAAATTTACTTAAATCCAGTCCAATGATAGAAATGACTGAAACATCATCAATAATTGAAATTTTATGGACGTCTTTGGTATAAAAATCAGTTTCAAACTCCTGCTCTAGAGCTGCAACAGCATCGTTGGCTCGATTGGCTGCTACAATAAAACCAATACCACGCTCTGAGGAGCCTTGAGCAATAATACTAACACTAATTTGATGTGTGCTTAAGGTTTTAAATATCCTGGCATCTACGCCCACCTTACCTAAAAGTCCGCGGCCTTCAAAATTTATTAAGGACACATTATCTAAAACTGAAAGCGATTTTATGCCCTCGGCTGTTACTTTTGAAGTGATTAAGGTTCCTTTGTCTTCAGAGTTAAACGTGTTTAAAATACGCAGATTGATGTTTTTTTCAATAAGTGGAACAATGGTTTTAGCATGTAAAATAGTCATTCCAAAATTAGCTAGTTCATTCGCTTCCCCATAAGATAGATGATCAATTTTTTTGGCATCGGCCACTAAATCCGGATTGGCTGTGTAAATTCCGTTTACATGGGTGTAACTCTCCAACTCTTCCGCATCCAAATAATTTGCTAGTAAAGAGGCCGTATAATTACTTCCGTTACGTCCTAAAGTAGTAGTTTGGTCTTTTAAATTCGATGCAATAAACCCAGAAACAATGTGTACGGTATCTCCATTATATTTTTGAAAATGTGCTTTCACATTCTTCTCAGAGATAGCTAAAATAGGCTGCGCATCTCCAAAATTTTCATCTGTTTTTATTAAAATCCTAGCGTCTGTAGCATGTGCTTTTATTTGACGCTTGTGTAATAATTGCGTTACCATTTTTGTTGCTAGCAATTCGCCATGGGCTAAAACCTCATCCTTAATTCTTTCACTGTAATCTTCAAGTAAACTTACGCCTTCTAAAAGGGTATCCAATTTTAAAAATTCTTTAGAAAAATCTATGGATTTTAAAGGTTCAGTTTGATAGATTTTAAATGCTTCCAATGACTCCTTATACCCTTTATTGGCAGCCGCCTTTTCAAGAATGACTTCTAATTCGTTGGTGGCATTTCCTCTTGCAGAAACAACAACTGCTATATTTTGTTTATCTTTTACTTTAGTTTCTATAATGGAAAGCACGGTTTCTAATCCGTTTCCGTTGGCTAAAGATTTCCCTCCAAACTTTAATACCTTCATTCTATTTATTTTTGTTTCAGGTTTAAAAATTCCTGAGATAATTTTTTCTAATTGTTCGTATTCTATTAAAAATGCATCGTGACCGTGAATGGAATGGATTTCATTATATGTTACATTTGGATGGATTAACGCCAAATGTTTTTGTGTTTCTCGATTTTCTTCAGCAGTAAAAAATAAATCCGAATCGACACCTATAATATGGATGTTGGCTTGAATGCCATCTAAAATGTCTAAACTGTGTTCTCCACCCTTGGTAACATCTATGGTTTTCAGCAATTGATTCATTAATTTATAAGATGCCAATTGGTAGCGTTCTTGTAATTTTTTACCATGATGAAGCAACCAACTTTCCACATTAAAAATCTGCAAGTCGATATTTTTAGTTCGTTGAAAACGATCTTTAAACGAAGCTGGCGTTCTATAACACAACATGGCGTGCATCCGTGCGTCGTGAACCGGATTACTGGAATTTACTAAAAACTGTTCTTGGATTTGACAATTGGCAATAAGCCAATCGGTGGCTTTCCAATCGGTCGCTACTGGTATAAAATGTCGGGCTAAATCTGGTTTTAAGACTAACATTTCCCAAGCAATCCCACCACCTAAAGAGCCGCCAATAATAGCAAACAACTTATAGATTTTAAGTGCTTTTAATCCTTCTAAAAAAAGCGCTGCAATATCTTTAGCAACAAAATTTTTGTAGTCTTCAATGATAAAATCATCATAGCCATTTCCCGGTATATTAAAAGCTAGAATGGTATATATATTGGTATCGATAACTTTAGTTGTTCCAATAAGGTCTTTCCACCAACCATCTGGACCCGACACATTACTATTTCCAGTAAGCGCATGGTTAACAAGTACAATTGGTGCTGTACCCAAAGGTTTACCAAACAATTGGTAAGACAATTTTAAAGAAATTGCCTTACCAATTTCTAAATTGAAATTTGGAATATGGATGTATTTTAGTTTTGACATGTATTAAATGGCATATTGTTTTTCAACTTCAAGACTTACTGGAGTAACATTCAATAAATTATCCTTAACTGGACATCTTTCTTGAACTATTTTTAACCAAGTTACCAGTGTTTCGATAGATGCTTCTGTTTCTGGAATTAGCTTTAAACTAATTTCCTTGAATCCTGCTCTATCCTCATTTGAAGTTCCAAATAATTTATTGGGGTTTATATTTCCTTCTACTTCAATTTTTAATGTATTAATTGTAAACCCCAATTCTTTTGCTACTAAATGCCCAACTACATTTACGCATCCTGCTAAGCCGGCTAAAATATATTCTACAGGATTTGCATTTTCATCAGTACCACCTAAATCTTCTGGTTCGTCTATAATTAATTTAAAATTCCTTGTTTTTGCAATGAATTTTGCTGGAGATGCACTTTCTCCGTGTACTTTAAATATTAAATCGCTCATAATAGTGTCTATAAAAATTTAATTAATCTTGTAAAACCTCTTCTTTAATGGCTTTAAAAGCAGCTTTTAGATCTTCTTTCAAATCATCTACATCTTCAATTCCAACAGACAATCTGATTAAATCCTGGGAAACCCCTGCACTTGTTTGCGATGCTTCATCTAACTGTTGATGGGTTGTACTTGCCGGATGAATAATTAGGGATTTTGTATCGCCAATATTTGCCAATAATGAAAATAATTTGGTGGAATCCACAATTTTTTTAGCTGCATCAAAACCTCCTTTTACACCAAAAGTCACCAAACCACTTTGGCCTTTTGGCAAGTATTTTTTGGCCAAGTCATAGTATTCACTAGTTTTTAAACCTGGATAATTAACCCAAG